>JAYTHM010000405.1:0-3809 GCA_043732645.1 Frankiales bacterium | reverse complement strand
AGACCGTCGCTACGCCAGCTCCGGCCCCCTGTCGGTCTTCCGCGACGTGCCCCAGCTCGGTTTCGTCGTGATCGGCTTGGTCTTCGTTGCCGGAGCGGTCACGGCGGTGTCTTGGGAGGCCGCCAAGAACCGGCTGGCCCAGCAGCAGACCGTCGTCGACCAGGGGTCGACCGCCGGCGCGATCCTCCCGGGCGGTGCCGAGGGAGCCGGCAACAGCACCCTTGGGCCGGCTGTGGGGGACATGGCCCCGACCTACCTGGCCGATGTCGCGAAGACCCTCGCGGCGGCCGAGAAGACCGCCCCAGATCAAACAAGGGTCGCGCTCGTGAGCTTCTCGGCGTACCAGGACCCCGCGCAACTGCGGTCGATGATGTCGGGCTATCACGTGGTGCGGATCTACCTGAGGGCCAAAGTCGGTGGCATGGGGGCGGCGCAGCTGCCGTTCGACGTGAAGGATGATCTCGGGGCCACCCTCAACGAGTCCTATGCGCAGGCGGCACGCGGACGCGCTGACCTGCAGAAGTCCTACCTGGGCTACGTCGACACGCTGCAGGTCGTCACCAAGGAGGACCAGGCCTTCCGGGACACCTACGCGGCGTTCGGCACCGCGGCCGGAGCCGAGGCCAAGGGCTACCAGAGCGGGTGTGCCTGCGTGTTCGCTGCTGTCGTGTCGGCAGCATCGTCGATGCTGCCGGCCCTGCGAGCCCGGATCGGGGTGCGGGCCATCCAGGCCGCGCCTGCCGGTGCGCTGTTGTTGTCCCTGCGGGTGTCGCCGCTGCTACCCGAAGTGACCGGGGTGGTCCCGAAGCAGCAGGCTGCGGTCGACGCGCCATGATCGTTGGCCTCGCGTCGGAGCAGGACCTACCCGCTGTCTTTGCCCTGCGGCACGAGGTCTTCGTGGTCGGCCAGGGTGTGCCGGAAGAGCTTGAGCGCGACGACCTCGACGCGGTCAGCGACCACGCCGTCGCGGTCGTCGACGGCACGCTCGTCGGTACGGGGCGGCTGCTGCCCGACGCGACGATCGGCCGGATGGCCGTGGCGTCGTCGGCCCGCGGAGCAGGCGTCGGCGCCGCTGTCCTGGCCCGGCTCGAGGAGCGGGCCCGCGAGCGCGAACTGCCCGCTGTCGAGCTGCACGCGCAGGTGCACGCGCAGGGCTTCTACGACCGGGCTGGCTACCTTCCCGTGGGCGAGGTTTACCTCGAGGCCGGGATCGAGCACCGCACGATGCGCAAGGAGCTGTGCTGAGTCTCGAGGCGGTAGGCGCTCTCAGGACAAAGCCGGCCATGCTGACAACCGCGGGCCTGCAGTGCGTCAGCTGCGCGGAGACGCCTGGCTGCGGTTCTTCTTGGTTCGGCACATGTTCCCGTCGGCAGGGGCGAGCAGCCGGTGGCAGACTCAGCCGGTCTCCGCAGGTCGGTCGGTCGCTGCCCACTGCGACCATGAGCCGGTAGAGAGGCGACCCGCCGGCAGGCCAAGATGCTCGGCGAGCAACAGGGTGTGGCACGCTGTGATGCCCGAGCCGCACGACGACACCCAGCCATCCTGCAGGACCGGCGCCAGCCTGGCCCGCAGCATGTGCAACGGCAGGAGCAGGTCGCGGTCGTCGCTGTTGTCCCGGGCTGGGACGCTGACCGCGCCGGGGATGTGTCCCGGCCGGGCGTCGAGCGGTTCGAGCTCACCGCGAAAGCGTGGCCCGGGTCGTGCGTCCAGCACCCTCGTCCCCGGTACGGCGACCTCGTCGATGGACGCCAGTCGCGCTGTCGGCCAAGAGGTTGCGGTGAAGCCTGCCCTCTTCCGCAGGGGCGCGTCGGTCTCTCGGCGTCCACGCCAGGCGGTGATGCCGCCATCGAGCAGCGCTGCCTGATGGCCCGTGACCCGCAGCAGCCAGACCAGCCGGGCGGCCATCACGCCGCCGTCGTCGTCGTAGGCGACCACGAGGTCACTGTCGCCGATCCCCGCGGCGCGCATCCCCTCGGCGAAGACCTCCGGGTTGGGCAGCGGGTGGCGGCCGAGCTCGGTGCTCGGTGGCGCGGCCAGCACCGAGGACAGGTCCACGAACACCGCACCTGACAGGTGGCCCTGAGCGAAGGCGTCGGCACCAGAGCGCTCGTCGAGGTAGAAGCGGACGTCGACGACCACCGCCTCCGAGTGGTCGCCCAGCCAAGACGCGTCGACAAAGGCGGAGACCATGCGCTGCACCGTAGTCCCGGAGGTTGGTCGGCTGGGGCCTTGCGGTCGGTGACGCGGTCATGATGCGCAAGCAGCCGATGACCCGGGCAAAGCTGGCCCGGTCGTGAGGCTGGCACCCCTATGGAGGACCGGCCCGCTGACGGACCGGTCCGCTTTGCTGACTTCCCGGTAGTGGCTAGGCGCGCGGCGACGCCGGGATCACGGGCTTCGGTGCGGTCGCGACCGCCTTGCCCTTCTTTGGCTTCTTGGCCTCACGGCCCTGCTTGTCCTTGGACATGACATTCCTTCCTGCTCAGGTGTCAGCCATGAACGTACGCCCCCGAGCCTTCGTCCTCCACGACTTTCGGGTCAGACGGCAGCCGGGACCAGACCGTGGTGTCCACACGGCGGCCCGCCTTCAGGTAAGCGGACCTCAGCGTCCCCTCCATCGTGTATCCGCACCTCTCGGCGACCCGGCGGGAGCCGGCATTGTCGGCGCTGATGCGCAGCTCGATCCGCTCGGCGCCCCAGCCGAAGGCCCAGCCGGTCAGCTCGCGCAGCACCCACGTCGCGACACCCCGACGCCGGGCGTCCGGGCCGACGCTGTAGCCGAGCTCGATGTCGCCGGTGGCCTTGGACAGATGCGGCGCGCAGGCGAAGCCGAGGACGGACCCGTCATCGTCGAGGATGGCCCAGGCGGTGGAGGTGCCGTCGGCGCGGCCCGTGTCAAAGCGCGTCAGGTAGACCTGTGCGTGGTGCTCCGAGACCGGCTCCGGGACGGGGGTGAAGGCCTGCACGGCAGGGTCGTCGAGGTAGGACTGGATAGCCACGACATGTTCCGCCGCGTAGGGGATGAGTCTCACGGCGCCGACCATAACGAGACGGACAGCGCGGCCCGCCTACGGTGTGGAGCATGACCGCCGTACTCCCGATGCCTGTCGTCGGTGCAGCCATGAGGGGGACCTACGTCGCGTTCGTCGGTGCTGGCTTCGCCTTCTCCAGCTGGGCGTCCCGGATCCCACAGGTGAAGAGCCACCTGTCGCTGGACGCCGCCACGCTGGGCCTGGTGCTGCTCGCGATCGCAGCCGGCGCAGTGCTCGCCCTGCCGCTGTCGGGACAGCTCGTGGGCTACCTCGGGTCCAGGCGGACGGTCACCGTGATGTCGCTGCTGCTGTCGGCAGCGATGGGCACGGTGGCCTTGGGCTACCTCGTCGGCGTGTGGCTCGTTGTGGTGGGCCTGTTCCTACTCGGCCTGGCCAACGGGGCCTGGGATGTCGGCATGAACGTGCACGGGGCCGTCGTCGAGCGGCACCTGGGCCGGTCGGTCATGTCCCGCTTCCACGCCGGCTTCAGCCTCGGCATGGTCGCAGGTGCGCTCGGCGGGGCTGGCATGGTCGCCCTCCACGTGCCCGTCACGGCGCACCTGCTCGGCGTCGCCGCCCTCGTGGCTGTCGTCGTGCCGTGGGGTGCGCGGGACTTCGTCCCCGACCTCGAGGAGGAGCACCTGGAGGCGCTCACCGACCGAGATGCCCTCGACGCCTGGCGTGAGCCGCGCACCCTGCTGATCGGGGTGTTCGTGCTCACCGCGGCCTTCGCCGAGGGAGCCGGCAACGACTGGATAAGCCTTGCCGCCATCGAGG
>JAYTHM010000404.1:0-3814 GCA_043732645.1 Frankiales bacterium | reverse complement strand
CCGCCGGCTCGGCATCGGTGCGTTGGTGAGCCTCGAGCGGATCGTCGAGCACGACCCGCCGCACCGGCTCGCCTACGTCGTGGACTCGTGGTCGCCGTACTGGGGCTACCGGGCGACGGTCGACCTGGTGCCGACGATCGATGGAGGTACCCGGATCCTCTGGCGGGCCGGCTTCACCCCGAAGGTCCGCGGTACGGGCGCGTTGCTGCAGTGGTTCCTGTCCAGTGTGGTCGGGGGCTTTGCCGGTCGCCTGGCTCGGGCTGCGGACGGCCAGCGCTGACCGGTCGGTAGCGTGGTCGGATGACGACCGGCCCCCTGATGGTCATCGGCGGCGCCGAGGACAAGACCGGCACGCGTCAGGTTCTCGCCCGCTTCGCCAAGCTCGCCGGCGGTCCAGGGGCCAAGGTCGCGGTCATCGCGACCGCCTCCTCCCTCGGGGAGGAGATCATCGATGCCTACCGCGAGACCTTCGGCAAGCTCGGCATCAACGACGTCGTGGCTCCCCGCCCGCGCACCCGCGCCGACGCTGAGGACCCGCAGCTGGTCGCCCAGCTGCACGACGTGACCGGCATCTTCATGACCGGCGGTAACCAGTCGACACTGTCGGCCGTCCTCGCCGGCACGACGTTCGGGACGGCCATCAAGATGGCCCACATCCGGGGGGTCGTCGTCGGCGGCACGTCTGCCGGCGCCTCGGTCCAGAGCGAGCACATGGTCGCCTTCGGCCCCCCCGGTACGACGCCCAAGATGCGCGGCGCGCAGATGTCAGCCGGGCTGGGCCTGCTGCCCGGGCTGGTGATCGACCAGCACTTCGACCAGCGCAACCGGTACGGACGGCTGCTGACCTTGGTGTCGCACGCCCCCCACCTGCTGGGCATGGGCGTCGATGAGGACACGGCAGCGATCGTCACGCAGGGGCACCTGCTCGAGGTCGTGGGTCGCGGGGCCGTCACGCTGTTCGACGGCCGGACGGTCACGTCCAACATCGACACAGCCGCAGGGAGCGCGCCGCTGCTCGTGTCGGGCATGGTCGTGCACTCGCTGCCGGCAGGAGCCCGCTTTGACCTCGCCGCCCGCTTGCTGCTCCCCGGGGTCGGCGGCCGGCCCGACGACCTGCGCGAGCCGCCGCGCGTCCGCAGCAGGGTTGAGCGGCTCATCGCCGTCGAAGGAGCGGTCGGCAGCGTGCCCCGTCGTACCAGCCAGGAGAGCGCATCGTCATGACCACCTCCTTGCCCGGCCCTGACCTGACGATCGTGTCGAGCCGCGTTTACCGCGGCCCCAACTACTGGTCCTACGACCCGGCGGTGCACCTGCAGGTCGATCTCGGGGGGCTCGAGCAGTTCCCGACCGACCTGATCCCGGGCTTCACCGAGGCGCTGCTCGCGCTGCTACCCGGCCTCGGCGAGCACTCGTGCTCGCGACGCAAGGCCGGCGGGTTCGCCGAGCGCCTGAATGAGGGCACCTGGCTCGGGCACGTCGCAGAGCACGTCGCTCTGGAGCTGCAAAAGCTCACCGGCGCAGACGTCTCGCGTGGCAAGACCCGCGGCACCGCCGGCCGGCCCGGGGTCTACGACGTGATCTACGCCTACTCCGACGAGACCGTCGGGGTGGCGGCCGGCAAGCTCGCGGTCCGGCTGGTCAACCATCTTGTGCAGGCCGAACCCGACCTCGACCCCGTCGGGGAGATCGAGCAGCTGCTGCTGCTCGCGCAGAAGGCCGCCTTCGGGCCGTCGACGCAATCGCTGGTGGACGAGGCAGTGTCCCGGGACATCCCGTGGATGCGGCTCAACAGCGCGTCGCTGGTGCAGCTCGGGCAGGGCGTCCACGCCAAACGCATCCGGGCCACGATGACCTCCCAGACGGGGTCCTTGGCGGTCGACATCGCGAGCGACAAGGAGATGACCCTGCAGCTGCTGTCCTCGGCGGGGTTGCCGGTGCCGCAGTCGAAGGCTGTCCGGACGCTCGACGGCGCGCTGGAGGTGGCCCACCGGATCGGCTTCCCGGTCGTCCTCAAGCCGGCCGACGGCAACCATGGGCGCGGGGTCGGGCTCGACCTGCGCGACGACGCCGCGGTCACCAAGGCCTTCGACCTGGCCAAGGGCGAGTCCCGCCGCGGCTGGGTGATCGTCGAGACCTACCTGGTGGGCAGCGACTACAGGTTCCTGGTCGTCGGCGGCCGGATGGTCGCGGTCGCCGAACGGGTGCCGGCCCACGTCATCGGCGATGGCGTCCAGACCGTGGCCGAGCTGGTCGACGTCACCAACGCCGACCCCCGCCGAGGCGTCGGCCACGAGAAGGTCCTGACCAGGATCGCCCTCGACGAGGCTGCCGACGTGCTGCTCGGCGCGCAGGGCCATACCCGGTCCTCCGTCCCTGACCGGGGCGTCACGGTCAAGCTCACGCTGACTGCCAACATGTCGACCGGTGGTATCTCGATCGACAGGACCCTCGAGGCCCACCCGGACAACGTCGAGATCGCCGAGGAGGCGGCCCGCGTCATCGGCCTCGACGTCGCCGGCATCGACTTCATGGCCGTCGACATCTCCGACCCGGTCCGCGAGGTGGGCGGCGGCATCGTCGAGGTCAACGCCGCCCCGGGCTTCCGGATGCACACGCACCCGACCGTCGGGGACCCGCAGTACGTCGCCAAGCCCGACATCGACCTGCTGTTCCCGCCCGGTACCCCTTCCCGCATCCCGATCGTCGCGATCACCGGTACGAACGGCAAGACGACGACGTCGCGGATGGTGTCGCACATCTTCAAGGGCCTGGGCCGCAAGGTCGGGATGACCTCGACCGACGGCATCGTCATCGACGAGCGCCTGGTCATCCGGGCTGACGCGTCCGGACCCAAGAGCGCCCGGATGGTGCTGCAGAACCCTCGCGTCGACTTCGCCGTCTTCGAGGTCGCCCGCGGTGGCCTGCTGCGCGAGGGCCTGGGTTACGAGCGCAACGACGTCGCCGTCGTCCTGAACGTCTCCCCCGACCACCTCGGGCTCGGCGGCATCGACACCATCGAGCAGCTCGCCGCCGTGAAACAGGTCATCGTCGAGGCGGTACCCCGCGACGGCTTCGCGGTCCTCAACGCCGACGACCCGCTGGTTGCCAAGATGGCCCGTTCCTGCAGCGGCCAGGTCGTGTGGTTCACGATGTCGCAGCCCGGCACGCCGGTCTGGAAGAAAGTCGACGACCACTGCCGCCGCGGCGGGCGGGCCGTCGTGCTCGAGCACAGTGACCTCGGCGACATGATCCTCATCCGGCACGGCCGACGCTCCATGCAGCTCGCCTGGACGCACCTGCTGCCCGCCACCTTTGCCGGCAAGGCCATCATGAACGTCCAGAATGCGATGGCCGCAGCCGGCGCCGCCTTCGCCGCGGGCGCCCCGCTGCACGACATCCGGCAGGGCCTGCGGACCTTCACCACGTCCTACTACCTCGCGCCCGGCCGCCTCAACGTCACCGAGATCGACGGGATCACCGTCGTGGTCGACTACTGCCACAACGCGGCTGGCATGCGGCTGCTCGGCGACTTCGTCGACAAGCTCAGCGACCAACCCACCGACGACCTGCTGCGGCACCGGCGGATCGGCGTCATCGCCACCGCCGGCGACCGACGTGATGAGGACATGCGCGAGCTCGGCAAGGTCGCCGCGCGGCACTTCGACCTGCTCGTGGTCCGCGAGGACAAGCGCCTGCGGGGCCGGCCCGCCGGCCAGGGCGCGACGCTTGTCGAGGACGGGGCCCGCGCGGCCATGGCCGACGGTGCGCGCTGCGGTGTCGTCGAGCAGGTCCACAATGAGATGCAGGCCACCCG
>JAYTHM010000403.1:0-3822 GCA_043732645.1 Frankiales bacterium | reverse complement strand
GTCTGCGGCTGAACTCCACCGAGGAGCGCGAGCGGGTCCGTCTGCACGTCGAGCGCCGGACCGCCGACCTGCCGCGCGAGGACCTGCGGGTCCTGGGCTACTGGGAGTGGCTCGAGGCCCTCGAACGGGGCATCGCGGCGCACCACGCCGGCATGCTTCCGACGTTCAAGGAGGTCGTCGAGGAGCTGTTCCTCGAGGGACTCGTGAAGGCGGTCTTCGCCACCGAGACGCTCGCGCTGGGCATCAACATGCCGGCCCGGTCCGTCGTGCTCGAGAAGCTGGTCAAGTGGAACGGCGAGGCGCACGTCGACATCACGCCGGGGGAGTACACCCAGCTCACCGGCCGGGCTGGGCGCCGCGGCATCGACATCGAAGGTCACGCGGTCGTCCTATGGCAGCCCGGGTTCGACCCCAAGCAGGTTGCAGGGCTCGCCTCGACCCGCACCTACCCGCTGCGGTCCTCGTTCCGCCCGTCGTACAACATGGCGGCCAACCTGGTGGGCAGCGTGGGCCGAGAGTCGGCGCGGGCGCTGCTGGAGAGCTCGTTCGCGCAGTTCCAGGCTGATCGGTCGATCGTGGGGCTGGCCCGGCAGGTGAGCCGCAACCTCGAGGCCCTGGACGGGTACCGCGACGGGATGTCCTGTCACCTCGGAGATGTCCTCGGGTACGACGACCTGCGGCAGGCGGTCCGCCGCCGTGAGACCGATCTTGCGAAGCAGGGGTCCTCGCAGCGGCGCGCGCAGACTGCGTCGTCACTGGTGGCCTTGAAGGTCGGTGACGTGATCGCGGTGCCACAGGGCCGCCGGTCCGGGCTGGCCGTCGTGCTCGACCCCGGGCTGGGGCAGAACGGTCAGGCCCACCCGCTTGTGCTGACCGAGGACCGTTGGGCCGGGCGGCTGTCCGACGCCGACTTCCCCGCGCCGGTGGAGCCACTCGGGACGCTTCGGGTGCCGAAGGCCTTCAACCACCGCAGTCCGCACAACCGCAAGGACCTGGCGGGGTCGCTGCGGGCACTGGGGCTGCGGCCGGAGCGGGGCCGCCGGCCGCGTGCCACTGCGGCCGACGACGTCGAGCTGGCCCGGCTGCGGGCCGCCTTGCGCCAGCACCCGGTGCACGGCTGCGACGAGCGCGAGCAGCACCTGAGGTGGGCCGAGCGATTTGCCCGGCTGCGACACGACACCGACGGCCTCGAGCGCCGGGTCGAGGGCAAGACGCACTCGATCGCCCGCGTCTTCGACCGGGTCTGCAGAGTCCTGGAGGAGCTCGGCTACCTGTCCGGCGACGAGGTTAGCGAACGCGGACGACAGCTTGCCCGGGTCTACAACGAGTCCGACCTGCTGGTCGTGGAGTGTCTGCGGGCCGGGCTGTGGGACGGCCTGTCCTCCGCCGAGCTGGCCGCGGTCGTCTCTGCGGTCGTCTACGAGAGCCGCCGGCCCGACGAGGCCGCGCCACAGGTCCCCGGCGGCCCGGTCCGCGCGACGCTCGACGCGATGCGTGAGATCTGGGGACGGCTGCGCGACACCGAGGCGGCGTACACCCTGGACTTCCTGCGCGAGCCGGACCCGGGTTTCTCCTGGTCGGCTTGGCGCTGGGCGGCCGGAGGTGAGCTGGAGCAGGTCCTGCAGGACGACCCCGACCTGACGGCTGGGGACTTCGTCCGGTCCTGCAAGCAGCTCGCCGACCTGTTGGGGCAGGTGGCCCTCATCGCGGAGGAGCCGGTGCGGTCCACCGCCCGGACGGCCCTTACCGCCATACGCCGTGGTGTCGTGTCCTACTCCGGTGTCGCGTGACCTCGCCGCTGCGGCGCGATCGTCGGCGCTGGGTACCGGTGACGGCGGCTCTGCTCTGTTTCAGCGTGGGGCTGATCGACTTGGTGAGCGCCGTGACGCAGAGCGACCGTGGCCGGCTGAGGGAGCTGCGGAACTACGTGCCGGGCGGGGTCAGCAACGCGAGCACCGCCCTGACCCTGGTCACCGGGGTCCTGCTGGTCCTCGTCGCCCGCGGTCTACGACGGCGCAAGCGTCGGGCCTTCCGGGTCGCGGCCCTGCTGCTCGCCACCAGTGTGGCCCTGCACGTGCTGAAGGGACTGGATGTCGAGGAGGCGTCAATCTCCGGCGCCCTGCTGGTGGCGTTGGTCGTCCTGAGGACGGAGTTCTACGCCAAGGGTGACCCCCGCACCCGCTGGCGCGCCGTCGGGGCGTTCCTGTTCCTGTTGGCTGCCAGCTATGGCCTCGGGATGGCGCTGGTCGGGATCCGCGCCGAGACCCTCGCCACGCCGTACTCGTTCACGCGCGCGTCGGAGCACGTGTTCGTCGGGCTGCTCGGGTTCGACGGTCCGCTGACCTTCACCGCCGACCGGCGTGGCCACCGGGCCGACGAACTGATCGGCGACGCCCTGCTCGCGCTAGGCCTGCTGACGGCCGTGTCGACGGCGTACCTGGTGCTGCGACCGGCTGAGCCCGCGGCCCGGCTGTCGCCGGATGACGAAGCCCGGATGCGGGCGCTGCTGGGCCGCTACGGCCACCAGGACTCACTGGGCTACTTCTCCCTGCGACGCGACAAGAGCGTCCTGTGGTCGGCGTCGGGGAAGGCCTGCGTGGCCTACCGGGTCGTGTCCGGCGTGATGCTCGCCAGCGGCGACCCGCTTGGTGACCCGGAGGCTTGGCCCGGTGCCATCGAGGCGTTCCTCACCGAGGCGGACGCGCATGCCTGGACGCCGGCTGTCATGGGCTGCTCCGAGGTCGCCGGTACCGCCTGGTCCCGGGCCGGATTGGCAGCTCTCGAGATCGGTGACGAGGCCGTCGTCGAGGTCGCCGACTTCAGCCTCGAGGGCCGCGCCATGCGCAACGTCCGGCAGGCCGTCAACCGGGTCGAGCGGGCCGGCTACACGACCCGGGTCTGCCGCGTCAGCGAGATCACCAGTGAGGAGGGGGGGCGCCTGAAGGCCCAGGCCAACGCCTGGCGCGGCGCCGACACCGAGCGCGGCTTCTCGATGGCCCTGGGCCGGTTCGGCGACCTCCAGGACCAGGCCTGCGCGCTGGTCATGGCCTTCCAGGGCGACAACCTGCGGGCCTTCTTGCACTTCGTGCCCTGGGGTGACGACGGGCTCTCGCTAGACCTGATGCGCCGCGACCGCGACGCCGACAACGGCCTCAACGAACTGCTGATCGTGGCGGCCCTGCGGGCCTCGAGTGGGCTCGGCGTCAAGCGGCTGTCGCTGAACTTCGCGGTCTTCCGGTCCGCCCTCGAGCGTGGTGAACGGCTCGGCGCGGGGCCGGTGATCCGGGCCTGGCGCGGCTTCTTGCTCTTTGCCTCCCGGTGGTTCCAGATCGATTCGCTGTACCGCTTCAACGCCAAGTTCCGGCCCGACTGGGAGCCGCGCTACGTCTGCTACCCCGCGGCCCGAGACCTGCCGCGGGTGGCCCTGGCTGCCCTCGAGGCGGAGGCGTTCCTGGTCTGGCCGAGGCTGCCCTGGTCGCGCACTGACGCCCCGGGCTGAACGCCCAACCACTGACGGGCTCAGCTGGTGACGGGGACTGTCGCCGGCAGCCCGAGTACGCCCCGCTCGGCCCGCACCGCATCGGCGTAGAGCCCGACCTGAGCCTGCGCCCATGTGTCGTCCTGGCCGGTTTCGCGGGCCAGCAGCCGGGCCGCGAGCAGCGCGGACGGCAGCGCCGCGTCCCGCGCCCGCAGGGACAACCGCATCCGTCGGCTGAACACGTCGTCGACGGTCGAGGCTCCCTCGGAGCGGGCGGCGTGCACGACCTCGGCCGCAATGTGCGGCGCGCTCGGTGACAGCAGCTCGCCCAGCGCCGGCTCGGC
>JAYTHM010000402.1:0-3823 GCA_043732645.1 Frankiales bacterium | reverse complement strand
ACCGGTCGTGTCCGCGTGTCTGCGGACGGGACGTCCTAGACGGGGCGGAGCATCGGGTCGGGGGACATCGAGCCGAGCAGGCGCTCGAGAGCGACCTCGACGTCCTCGCGCCAGGACACGGCGCTCTTGATCTCCAGGCGCAGACGGGGGAAGCGATGGTGCGGACGGACGGTCTTGAAGCCGACCGCCGTGAGGTACTCCGCGGGCATGACGCAGGCGGGAGCGTTGTGCTGCAGGTCGCCGAAGGCCTCGATGGCCTTCACCCCGCGGCGGGTGAGGTCCTTCGCGACGCCTTGGACGAGGATCCGGGCCAGGCCGCCGCCGGCGAAGTCGGGGAGCACGTGGCCGGTCATCAGCAGCACAGCATCGGCTGAGACGGGGGAGGTGGGGAAGGCGACCGAGCGCGGGACGTACCTGGGCGGGGCGTACATCACGTAGCCGGCAGGGACGCCGTCGACGTAGACAATCTTGCCGCACGAGCCCCACTCGAGCAGCGTCGCGGAGACCCACGACTCTTTTTCGAAGGCGGTGTCGCCGGCCTCGACGGCCCGGTCGTGGGCCACCGGGTCGAGCTCCCAGAACACGCACTTGCGGCAGCGCCCGGGTAGGTCGTCGAGGTTGTCGAGCGTGATGTTGACGACCCGGCGGCTCATCGCGTCGGGCCGCCCGGGCGGGGGGCGCGCAGCAAGCCGGCGAGCCAGCCCAGGGCGACGCCCAGGAGCATGCCAATGCCGGCGAGCCCGAGGGAGGTGCGCTGGTGGGAGATCACCACACACTCCAGCGTAGTTGCCGGGCGAGCGGGCGAGAAGCCCCGCACGAGGGCACCCGACGAATCCCGGGAGCCGGGCCAGGCCGCCCCCGGTACCGTGGGCGCATGGCTGGGGTGCAGGGTCCGCGGACCTTCGACGCGTTCACCGGCCGTTATGCCAAGCGCACGGCGGGCATGACCGCGAGCGAGATCCGAGCTCTGTTCGCGGTGGCGAGCCGTCCCGAGGTCGTCAGCCTGGCGGGTGGAATGCCATACACCAGCGCGCTACCGCTGGACGCGGTCGGCAAGCTGATGTCGGACCTGCTGGCGACGCGCGGAGCGCAAGCGCTGCAGTACGGCTCGGGCCAGGGCGACCTGGGCCTGCGTGAGCTGATCTGCGAGGTCATGGCCCTCGAGGGTGTCGTGGGCTCTCCCGATGACGTGACGGTCACCGTCGGGAGCCAGCAGGCGCTGGACCTGGTGACGCGGATCTTCATCGACCCAGGCGACGTGGTCCTCGCGGAGGCGCCGTCCTATGTCGGTGCGCTCGGCACGTTCGCGTCCTACCAGGCTCAGGTGGTGCACGTCGCGATGGACGAGGACGGGCTCGTCCCGGAGGCGCTACGCGAGGCGCTCGGGCGGGTCGGCGACCGGGCGAAGTTCCTTTACACGATCCCCAACTTCCACAACCCGGCTGGTACGTCGCTGTCCGACGCCCGCCGCGACGAGGTGCTGGCGATCTGCATGGAGACCGGCCTGCTGGTGCTGGAGGACAACCCCTACGGGCTGCTTGGCTTCGAGGGTCCGCCCACGCCGGCTATCCGGGCGCGTGGCGGCTCCTCGGATGGCAATGACCACGTGATCTACCTCGGGTCGTTCAGCAAGACCTTCGCCCCGGGCCTGCGCGTCGGCTGGGTCCTCGCGCCGCACGCCGTGCGCGAGAAGCTCGTCCTGGCGTCGGAGGCGAGCGTGCTGTGCCCGCCGGCGCTCAACCAGCTGGTCGTGGCGGAGTACCTCACGACCCAGGACTGGCAGGGCCAGATCGAGGTCTTCAAGCAGATCTACCAGGAACGCCGCGACACCATGCTCAGCTCCCTCGCTGACCTGATGCCGGCCGGCACGACCTGGACCCACCCAACCGGCGGCTTCTACGTCTGGACCACCCTGCCCGCGGGCCTCGACGCCAAGATCATGCAACCGCGCGCGATCACCGCACGCGTCGCCTACGTCCCCGGCATCGGCTTCTACAGCGACGGCCAGGGCCAGCGCGAGCTCCGCCTGTCCTACTGTTTCCCCGAACCCACCAGGATCGCCGAAGGTGTGCGCCGCCTGGCTGGCGTCATCGAAGCCGAGCTGGAGCTGCTGGACACGTTCGGCCCGGCCCTCACGCCTCGCGCAATGGGCCCGGTTGGCGGGGCCGCCACCCCCAGCCCAGGCCTCGCCTGAGTGAGCCTGGAGACAACTTCGACCACCGGCACGGTCAACCTCAGCCTGGATCCACCGTTGCGATAGGGCGGTTTGGCATGTCGTAGACCGCGGATGCCCTGCTGTATCGAGAGAATGTGGCTTACGACAGTCAGATTCGACCGCCCAGAAGGAGCATCCGCGGGATGCGAGTTTCTCACACGCTCGGCAACGTCTCTGCGGTGTTTGATGATCCGAATCTGGTGTCGTGCGCGGCCCTTGCACCGGTGTTCGCGTTGGCGCACCGGTGTGGCCTTGCTGAGCTCGTCGCCGGCAAGCTCACGCTGCCGGTGCCCGGTGGGGTGAACGCGCACCTGAAGGTCCCCGCGCTGATCGGTGGGATGGTCGCTGGCGCGGACTCGATCGATGACATGGATCTGCTGCGGCACGGCGGGATGGACCGGTTGTTCGCCGGGGTCGGGCCGGTCCGGGCCCCCTCGACGCTCAGGACGTTCCTACCAACGTTCACGTTCGGCCATGTCCGGCAGCTCGACAGCGTCGCCGCGACAATGCTCACCGAGCTGGCCCGCCGGAGCCCGCTGCTCGCCGGCGGCGACGAGCTCGCCTACGTCGATGTCGATGTCGATGTCGATGTCGATGTCGATGACACGGTGAAGGCGACCTATGGCTACGCCAAGCAAGGAGCCGGTTACGGCTACTCGGGGGTGAAGGGCCTGAACGTGCTGATCGCGACCGTCTCCACGCCGCTGTCGGCGCCGGTGATCTGCGCGACCCGCCTGCGTAAGGGCAGCACCAACTCCGCCCGTGGGGCGTCCCGGCTAGTCGCTGACGCACTCGTGGCCGCGAAGGCCGCCGGCGCTGGTGGCTCCGACGGGCAAGGGCTGATCGTGCTGCGGGCCGACAGTGCGTTCTACAACCACGACGTGATCGCCGCGGCCCGCCGGGCAGGAGTCCGGTTCTGGCATCACCGCTCGGATGAGCCCCGCCCTGAGCGCAGCGATCAGCGCCATCGGCGAGGGCGACTGGACGCCCATCACCTACCCCAACGCGGTCTGGGACGGCGACGAGCAGCGGCTGATCAGCGACACCGAGATCGCCGAGATCACCTACACGGCGTTCACCAGCCGCCGCACAGCCGACCACATCAAAGGCCGGCTGATCGTCCGCCGCGTCAAACGCCTCAACCCCACGATCACCAGAGCCAAGGGCACGACCAAAGCGACGCAAAGCACTGCTAAGCAGCAGGAGTTGTTCTCGCTCTACCACCACCACGCGGTGTTCAGCGACAGTCCGCTGACCCTGATCCAGGCTGAGAAGGCGCACCGAGCTCACGCCATCATCGAACAGGTCCACGCCGACCTGAAGAACGGGCCGCTGGCCCATCTGCCCTCCAGGTCGTTCCAGGCCAACGCGGCGTAGCTGGTGCTGGCCGCGATCGTGTTCAACCTGACCCGCGCCGCGAGCTGCCTCGCGTCGGCGTTCCACGCCCGCGCGACGACCGGCACGATCCGCGCCCAACGGATCAACATCCCAGCCCGGCTCGCCCGCTCCGCCCGCACGCTCCGGTTGCACCTGCCGACCAGTTGGCCCTGGGAACCGGCTTGGACGCAACTGTTCGACGCGACCCTGGGTCCACCCACCACCGCCTAA
>JAYTHM010000401.1:0-3826 GCA_043732645.1 Frankiales bacterium | reverse complement strand
GCAACACACGAATCACAGAAACAGTCTTGCACCCGAGTTCGCTCAGCGGACCAAGGTACGGTTGGCTAGAACACGTTCTAGGGAGGGGTCCGTGCGCTACGGAGTCGTGCTGTTCACCAGCGACCGTGGCATCACGCCCGCCGCTGCGGCTCGCGCCGCCGAGGACGTCGGCCTGGACACCTTCTCGGTCCCCGAGCACACCCACATCCCGGTACGCCGGGAGGCCCTCCACCCCGGCACGGGTACGACGGAGCTCCCCGACGACCGCTACGCACGCACCCTGGACCCGTGGGTCTCGCTTGCCACCGCCGCCTCCGTCACCTCGCGCATCCGGCTGTCGACCGCGGTGTGTCTGCCCGTGGAGAGCGACCCGATCACGCTGGCCAAGACGATCGCCTCCCTCGACCATCTGTCGGGCGGTCGCGTCACCGTCGGCGCCGGCTTCGGGTGGAACACCGACGAGCTCACCGACCACCACGTCCCCGCCGGCCGCCGCCGTGCCGTCCTGCGCGAGTACGTCGAGGCGATGCGCGCCCTGTGGACCTCCAAGGAGGCCTCCTACGACGGCGAGTTCGTGCAGTTCGGCCCGTCGTGGGCCTGGCCCAAGCCGATCCAGCCGCACGTCCCCCTCCTGATCGGAGCCGGGGGCACCGAGAAGACCTTCGCCTGGATCGCCGCCCACGCCGACGGCTGGATCACCTCCCCCCAGGACACCGACATCGACGCCCAGGTCGCGGTGCTGCGTAAGGCGTGGTCCGACGCCGGCCGCGAGGGTCAGCCCGAGGTGACCGCCTTGGGCCTGCGGCCCGACCCGAACCGGTTCGCCCACCTCGCTTCGATCGGCGTGACCGAGTGCGCCTTCGGGCTGCCCGACAGGAGCGAGCCGGAGGTCATCGCCTACCTGCAGCGCCTGGCCGGCAAGCTCGGTCTCTGAAACCAGCCCCGGGTCCTGCCGGGTCAGAGTGTGGCTGCGCGGACCTGGGGCGCGACCTCGGTACCGAGCAGCGCTGCGCTCAGCACCGCTGGAACTGCACGATGTCGTGTCCGAACGCCTCGACGTCCTCCCTGCTCAGGGTGGGGCGGGTGTGGCTGATGGCCGTCAGGTAGTCGTCAGTGCCGGATCGGACTCTGGTTCCGCTGGACAGGGTCGCCTCGAACGTCGCGGCGGCAACCTGCTGGCTGGCGTGGCCGATGTCAGCGGGGGTGAAACCGTCACTGGCGCCGACCAACTGGCCCAGGTCGACGTCTCGGGCGCCTGCGTCGGAGACGGCCTTGCTCCACAGCGCCAACCGGGCATCGGGGTCGGGTGGTCCGATCGGCAGGACGTAGTCGAAGCGTCCGTGCCTGAGGAACGCACCGTCCAGGCTGGCGATGCTGTTGGTGGCACAGACCAGCAGCCGCTGGGGTCGTTCCCGGAAGCTGACGATCGATTTCAGCAGCTCGTTGACGACGCCGACGTCCGAACGCGTGTCGTCCCGGTGCCCGGCGATCTCCTCGACTTCGTCGATGAACACCACGACGTGTTCCATGGTGGCCAGAGTGTTGAACACCACCGAGAGGCCGCTGGCCACTCCCCCGGTGCCCGCCGCCAGACGGGACGGGAACAGTTCCACGAAGGGCCAGCCGAGGCGGCTGGCGATCGCGCGAGCGAAGGTTGTCTTGCCAGTTCCGGGTGGTCCGAACAGCATGACGGCGCGCGGCTCGCGCACCCCGTGCTCTTCGGCAAGGGACGGCTCGGACAGCGGGAGCACGATCCGGCGTTCGATGAGGTCCTTCTCGGTCGTCATCCCCTGGACGCGCTGCCACAGGTTGGGTGGTGGTACCGCCCCACCTAGGCCCGCCGCCGCGTCGACGTCCTGGGGGCGGACGTGCTCCAGCTTCTCGAACCAGCTGATGTCGCGGCGTTCCTGGAAGCCCGAATTCAACAGCGCCTGCGTGCCTGTCTCCCCCTCGGGCAGCGCGCACACCAGCCGCCGGGCACCGGCAGCGACCAGCCGCTGTTCCAGCAGAGCGAGCAGCTCGCTCCCCAGTCCCCGACCTCGCCAGTCCGGGTGCATCGTGATCCGCAGTACCCAGCCCCGGTCGCGGTCCACCCGCCCTACGGCGGTGCCGACGATCTGTCCGGCGGCCTCGGCGGCAACAGCAGGTCCGCCTGCGACGAGGCTGGCGACGACCTCCGACAACGGGAACAGTGCGCGTTGGCCCACGGTCGTCGAGGCGCCCTCGAGCGCGACCGCTTCCTCCAGATCGGCGTCGGTGAGGTCCCGCAGGTGCCAGGTGCTCATGCCCGGCTCCTTGGGTGTCATCGTGTCGTCAGACCCCGGACGGGAAGTCACGCAGGATAATTGCGGGCCTGCCGGTTTGCGGCAACTCGCAGCTGGTGGGCGTGCTCCGGCGGGTCAGGATCGACGTCGACACCGAGCTATGGGCAACACGTCAGCCGATGTGGAGCCGACGGTGGGCGGACAGCGCCGCGGCATCGGTGAGGCCGGCGACCTGGTCGATGACGACCCGGAGGCGAGCCACGTCGTCGGGCGCGGCCTCCCACTGCTCGCGGTAGAACGGCTCCAGCTCACCGGGTGCCCGCTCGGCCAACAGGGGTACGAGCTCTTCCACGACCTGCCGTTCGCGCTCCTGGATCCCATGTGCTGCAGGTCTTCCCATCACGTACCGCATGGTTACCGCCTTCAGCAGCGCGCACTCCGCACGTTCCAAGGCGGGTACGACGAGATCCGCGGTGTAACGCGTCAGCGGCTCGTCACCGAACCGCTCCCGGGTGGCCTGCTCGGCGGCGCGGCAGAAGCGGCCGATCAAGGTGCTCGTTGCGGTCTTCAGCACGGCCTGGTCACGGCCGGTCCCGCGGTAGTCAGGTGGCCACCAGGGCTCGTCGAGCAGCGAGGTGTAGACGCTGAGCAAGTCGTCGGCGGGGACGTCGCAGTAGTGCTCGGCGGCGAGCTCGGCGACGGCCCGTCGCTCGTCGGGGTCCTCCAGGGCGTGGAGTGCGATGAGCCCCCCGACGACACCGTCCTCGAGGTCGTGCACCGAGTACGCCACGTCGTCGGACCAGTCCATCACCTGGCTCTCCAGGCAACGGCTCTCCGGGGTGACGCCGGAATGAGGCACTCCTGAGCGGGCCCAAGCGAAAGCGGGCAGGTCGTCGAGGTAAACGCCGTACTTCTTACGCTTGTCGTCCTTGGGCCAGGGGTACTTCGTGGCGGCGTCGAGCGAGGCGCGCGTGAGGTTGAGACCCGCCCCGTCGAGCTTCACCTCGAGGCGGGTGAGCAGCCGGAACGACTGGGCGTTGCCCTCGAAGCCACCCGCTCCGACGGCCGCAACGTCAAGAGCGATCTCGCCGTTGTGGCCGAAGGGTGGATGGCCGAGGTCGTGGGCAAGGCACGCCGTGTCGACCAGGTCCGGGTCGCAGCCGAGCGAGGCTCCAAGCTCACGGCCTACCTGGCTGCACTCAAGCGAGTGCGTCAGCCGGGTGCGCGGAACCAGGGCCTGCATCCCGTCGGGCTCGACGACCTGGGTCTTGCCGGCGAGCCGGCGCAGGGCCCCGCTGTGCAGGACCCTGGCCCGGTCCCGTTGGAAGGCGGTCCGGCCCCGGCGCTGGTCGGGCTCCTCAACCCGCCGCTCGCGGTCGGACTCGTCGTAGGTCACGCCCCCATCCAACTACGGAACGCGACCGGGAGGGCTACTTGCTGAGCCTGACGGCCTGCTCGACGTAGGAGTCGGCGCAGAAGACCTTGCCGCAGCTGAAGGCGAAGGTGAAGGTCCCACCTGGGCTGCCTGGACGGCCGGCCGGTTTTTCAACGTTTCGGCGGCC
>JAYTHM010000400.1:0-3850 GCA_043732645.1 Frankiales bacterium | reverse complement strand
CCGACCACGACGCTGCACTTGCTCGCACCCACGGCGCGCTCCGGTCTTCGCGCCGATCCGCACGACGTCATCGACCTCACCGTCCGGGCCGACAACCGGCTGCTGCTCACGGTCGAGGAGGCCGCAGACCGGTTGGGCATCGGCCGCAGCCTGATGTACGAGCTCATCGGCGAGGGTCAGGTGGACTCGATCAGGGTCGGGCGGCTGCGGCGCGTTCCGCTCGAGGCTCTCACCGAGTACGTCGCGGCGATGCGGCAGAAGGCTCGCCCGCCGGACACCGCCGCATAGCCGCTGCGGCACACAGGGCTCCGCCAAGTCGCCTACGGCGTTGTCTTGGCATGACCGTCGTCAGCACGTCAACGACATCCCCAGTGTCCAGCCTATAAAGGACTAAAACGTGGGAGTGCACGAACAACCCGCGACCACGGTTGTCGCTGTCACGCCGGAAAGTCAGCTTCTCCAAGCCGTCACGGAGCTCGCGGACAAGCATCGCGACACACTGGGCTTCCTGCCAGCGAGCGTGTTCGCCCAGCGGGCTGCTGCGGGCCACGTATTGGCTGCCACTGATGAGCATGGTGCCTTGATGGGCTACGTCGTGTTCGACGTGGCGCGGGGTCGGATCCGCCTCATGCAGGCTTGCGCATCGCCGCTAGCGCGCGGGGCCGGGGTCGCTCGGTTGCTGGTCGAAGAGATCAGCCGCCTGCACAGCGACCTTCCGGGGATCAGGGTGACTTGCCGGGCGGACTACGCCGCCGCCAAGGTGTGGCCTCGCCTGGAGTTCATGCTCGTGGGAGAAGTGCCGGGCAGAGGTCGAGATGCGAAGCCCCTGGAGATCTGGTGGCGCTCGCACGGCGTGCCAGACCTGTTCAGCACCTTGATCGAAGACGACCCGGGCCTGCTTGTCGCGATGGACCACAACGTATTCATCGACCTTGCGGTCGATCCAGAACGACACGGCGCACTCGAGTCGCAGGTGCTGGTAGCCGACTGGCTGAGCGTGCGACTGACCCTGGCCGTGACCCGTGAGACGTACAACGAGCTGCAAGGGCTGCCTGTGGGGGCACGCAAGGCACAACGCGCAGCGGCAAGCACGTTCAAGACGCTCGAGCCCACCAGCAAGCAGCTGCAAGCAGCCCGACGCCAGCTCGCGATGTCGCTCGATCTGTCACTGCTGAGCCCATCCGACCTTCGTCATGTGCTGCAGGCTGGGGCCGCGGGAGCGCTCATCATGGTCACCCGGGATGAGGAGCTCATCGACGTTGCAAGCGATGCCGCGCAGGCGCGACTCGGGTTGCGGATCATGCGGCCGTCTGACGTAGCCCTGCACATCGACGAACTCGAGCACGCGGACCGCTATCGACCGGCCGCGCTGCGCGGGACCGGGTATCAGCTCCAGGACACCGCCGCCGGTTCTCAGACGGAGCTCGCAGACCTGTTGTCCAGAGCTACAGGCGAGCGCCGCGCGGCCTACGCCGCTCGAGTCAGGGAGCTGTTGTCCACACCTGGGCTGGAGCATCAGACGGTTCGCGACGAGTCGGGCCGCATCGTCCTCGCTTGGACTCTCGACACGCGCAGCACGGTGTGGACTTTGCCGCTTCTGCGGTCCAGTACCGCAACCCTAGCCCCCACGGTGCAACGGCTGCTGATCTTCGAAGTGAAGCGGCGCGCAGTCGCGGCGGGCGCGATCGAGCTGCGCGTGACGGATCCGCACAGCGGACCGAGGGTCGCCGCAAGTCTGGAAGAGGACGGCTTCGTCGTAGTCGACGGCCAGTACAGCTCCGTCCTCGCCGATGCCCGCAGCCTTGGGGCCGCCATGTCCATGCTGCCGGCAGCGCATGACCTATTCACGACGATGTCAGCCGGCGGCCTGTCGCCTACTCAGTTGGCACGGGTCGAGCAGCGCCTGTGGCCAGCCAAGTTGCTCGACGGGACGCTGACGAACTACATCGTCTCCATACAGCCTCGATGGGCCAACGAGCTCTTCAGCCTGCAGGACACGCTGCTCGAGCGACCGTCGCTGCTAGGGCTGTCTCGCGAGCACGTCTACTACCGCAGCCCGGGGGGCAACCCCACGGCGCCCGCTCGGCTTGTCTGGTACGCGAGCGGCACCGGGCGGACCGGCATCGGAGCGATCGTGGCTACCTCGCAGCTCATCGAGGTTGTCACGGACACACCGGTCCGCCTCTACAGGCGCTTCGCGCATTTGGGCGTCTACCGACTGGAGGACATCGTCAGCCGAGCCAAGCAAGGCCGCGCGTCAGCACTGCGCTTCGTTGACACCGAGCTCTTCCCCCAGCCAGTGTCCCTGGAGCGACTACGGTCGCTCGGAGTGATCAGTCAGACCGCTCCTCTACTGTCGCCACTACGGATCGATGCCCAGGCGTACGGCATCGTCTACGAGAAGGGCACCGGACGACGTGGCTGTTGACGATGTTGACGAACGCATCCTCTTCCTCAGCATCCGGCCGCGATTCACGGAAGCCATCATGGCCGGGGAGAAGACCGTGGAGTTGCGGCGCTCACGTATGCAGGCCACCCCTGGGTCCCAGGTGCTGCTGTACAGCTCCTCACCGGTCAAGGCCATCGTGGCCACCGCTGTCCTGGAACGGATCGACTCTCACGGTCCAGAGGAGTTGTGGTCACGTTCTGGCGCGGTCAGCGCCGTCACCAAGGCCGAGTTCGACCAGTACTTCGCCGGCGCAGCACGTGCGTACGGACTGCACCTGCACGGCATCACCAGCTTGCCGCAGCCCATCAGCCTGCGAGAGCTGCGCGACGCCCTAGGCGTAGACCCCCCTCAGAGCTTCCGCTACCTCACCCGGGCACAGGTGGACAAACTGCTCCCGCGCAGGGTGGCGTCGAGTAGGCCCTCACAGCATTTGTTGCCCCGACTGCCAGCCTTCGTGCTTCTCTCGGCGAGACCGCTGCTGAGAGTGCTCGACGCGCTCACTTCGTCAGCGCCGCCCGCAGAAGCAAGTCAGCGCACTTCTGACGAGACGGCCATGCGCGCCGCCGCGCGTGAGACGTCGGTCGGCGGCTACGCCCAAGATGCACGCGACCTGCTCGAGGTAGCGAGATCCTAACGGCCCACCGCTACATCTATGGACGGGGTCGAGGAGGACGGTCTCGCGCGGTCGGAGGTCGAACGCCGGGTACCGGATTCCGGCGCTGCCCGAGTTGTCGATCGAAGGTCCGTGCCGCAGGTGGGAGCTGACCGGGAATTAGGGCATACCGGGCATGCCGAGGCACCTACCGGAACGACTGTCGCCCAGCTACCGGAACCGCGTCCGCAACCTGTCAGGCAGGAACCGGAACCAAGATATCCACCATCTACCGGAGTCGCACACTCGGCCCGTGTCCAGCGCTGCGGACGCATTGCGGACGGGGATGGACAGCAATCAGGGCCCTGATCGGTGACCAAGGCCCTGACCTGCACTTTCCGGGTGGAGCTGAGGGGACTCGAACCCCTGACCCCCACACTGCCAGTGTGGTGCGCTACCAGCTGCGCCACAGCCCCGTGCCGAACGCCGCAGACTCTACAGGAGCCGCGGGGCCACCCTCACGGCCTCGGTCCACCCAGCTCCGGGCCGCTGCCGAGCACCGCCACCGCCCCGACGCCGTGCTGCTCGAGCCGCCAACCGCGACGGGCCTGGACAAGGACCGACCAGCAGCAGTTGCCCAGCGCCGCGACCCGCCAGGCATGCTCGTCGGGCAGCTCGAGCAGGGCGGCCACGGCGGCTCGGGCGGTCCCGCCGTGGGTGACGGCGACCAGGGTCCCGTCCGGCGGGAGCGCTAATGACAGGACCGCCTCGGCGGCCCGAGCCCCGGCCTGCGCGTAGGTCTCCCCGCC
>JAYTHM010000399.1:0-3790 GCA_043732645.1 Frankiales bacterium | reverse complement strand
CCGGTTCCAGTCCAGGTCGTCGAGCATGAGGGTTGCCACCTCGCCGGCGCGTAGGCCCAACCGCACCAGCAGTACCAAGATCGCGTAGTCGCGCCGTCCGACTGCACGACGCCGATCGCAGCTGGCAAAGAGCCGAGCTACCTCGGCGGCAGGTAGGCCGCGGGGCAGTGTTGCGCCCCGACCTCCGGCGACGCTGGGCACCGCCGCGACCAACGATCCCTCGGTCATCCCAGACACATGCAGGTAGCGAAGTAGCGCGCGGAGCGCCGCGACCAGATGCTGCGCCGAGGCCACGCCACAGTCCGCGCACGCCGTCGTAAGGAAGCTGGTCACCTCTGCCGTGTCCAACTTCTCCAGGACCGAGCCATCCAGCTGCGACCGGGTCGCCAGGAACAGCCGAGCGACGCGCACGTACTCCGTGACGGTGCTCGTTGTGAGCCCGCGTTCATGCACGAGGTAACGGCGGTAGCCCTCGACGATCACCTTGACCGGGCTGCCGATGACATCAGGGTCGACCGTTGGCACGACCCCGAGCGTCCGCAGGTACTGCAAGGGCAACTCGGGACTGCGCCTGGAGATCCAGCACTTGTAGCCAGCCGCCCGACGGTCAGCCAGGAACTGCGCGACCCTGTCCGGCGTCAGATCCGCGGCCGACAAGTTCGAGGCTCTCAGCCAGCGACTAATGGCCTCGAGCAACCACAGTCGCAGTCTCACCGCCGACGACGAATAGCCACGAGCGACGAGTTCTGCCGCGAAGCCCTCTGCATATGGAGCAAGAGGCCCTCGGACCACCTGCTGACCGCGTTGCGCCACTGTCCACGCCTCCTTCTCGGATCCCGTTGACCCGAAGAAGCAAGCGTTAAGCCCGACCCGTGATTATGCCGAGTAGCTGATCCCGACCGAGGCCCTGACCAGCACCGACACCGTCGATGAGGACCCTGCTCGGCATAACGCGCTACTCGGCATGATCCGGGTTATCTCGAGTTCGAGATAACGCCGATCAGCGAGCACCCGAACGCCCAGGTTGGCTATGCGATCCGGATGGGCGTCGTGGCTCGCTGGCGCCGAGGCGATCGGAAGCAGCCGCGCCTACCGGACGCGGGACTCGACGTACAGGATTGCATCGGGCTGGCGCGATGGCAGCGTGAAACTCGGCCCAACCGACAACCCCTCGTAATTAAGGTTCGCTGTGGCATGGCGCCGCTCAGGGCGCCCACAGTTGGTCGGGGTCGAGCCGCACGTCGCGGGCGCCAAGCCGAGCAGCGTCAGCGGTGAGGTCGTCAGGCTGCACTTGCGACTGCCGCTCCGCCGCCACCCTCATCCGGTAGTGCTGTACCTCTCGGGCGAGGTGGGCCGGGCTCCAGCCGAGCGGGCCGGCAATGAGATCGGCGATCTCCTGGGCTGCATCAACCCCGCGGTCGAGCGTCTCGATCGAGATGCGGGTCCGACGGGTGAGGATGTCGTCGAGGTGCAGCGCGCCCTCGTGGGTCACGGCGTATAGCGCCTCGGCCCGCAGGTAGCCCGGTGCGCTTGCCAGTGGTGCGCGCAGGCCCGGCTGGTCGGCTGTTGTGGCGAGCAGCTCGTGAATCAGCGAGCCGTACCGGTGCAGCAGCGCCTCGACACGGGGAATCTCGAGCCTTGCACGGTCCGCTAGGGAGGCCCGGTTGTGCCACAGCTCGGCGTATCCCTCCGCGCCGACCAGCGGAACCTCGGCCGTGCAGGACGCCGGCACCGACCAGCCGGCCGTCGCCACGTCGACGGTGTCGCGGGCCATCACGCGGTAGGTCGTGTACTTGCCTCCTGCGACGACGGTCAGCCCCGGGGCGGGCGTGACGACCGCGTGCTCGCGGGACAGTTTGCTCGTGGCGTCGGACTCCCCGGCCAGCAGCGGTCGCAGCCCGGCGTAGACGCCCACGATGTCCCGCTCGGTCAGCGGGTCCACCAGCACCTGGTTCACCTGGGCGAGCAGGTAGCTGATGTCGCGCGCGCTGGCGGCAGGGTGGGCGAGGTCGAGTGTCCAGGCGGTGTCGGTGGTGCCGATGAGCCAGTGGCTGCCGTGCCAGGGGATGACGAACAGCACGCTGGTCGCCGTCTTGGTGATCAGCCCGGTTCCCACGTCACGCGAGGCGATCCGGTCCCACGGGACGACCAGGTGGACTCCCTTCGAAGCGGTCACCGTCAGCCCGGGGTCGGGACCCGATAGGGCACTGGTGAACACCCCGGTGGCGTAGACGACGGCGCGGGCCCGCACCGTCAGCTCCTCGCCGGTCTCCATGTCGCGGGCGGTGATGCCGCACGCCGTACCGTCCTGCTCGAGCAACCCGGTCGCCCGCACGCTGCTGGCGAGCACCGCCCCCCGCTGCTCGGCCGTGCGCGCAACCATCATGGTGTGCCGGGCGTCGTCGACCTGGCCGTCGTCGTAGGCGATCGCGCCGACCAGCGAGTCAGAGCGCAGCGACGGCATCGCCCGAAGCGCGCCGGTGCGGGTCAGGTGGCGGTGCCGGCGCAGTGTGCCGCCGCGACCGCCGCCGAGCAGGTCGTACAACGCGATGCCGGCACCGACGTAGAGGCGCTCCCAGCCGCGGTGGGTGAGCGGGTAAAGGAAACGCACCGGGTGGACCAGGTGCGGGCAAAGCCTGTCGAGCAGCAGCGCCCGCTCGCGCAGGGCCTCCCGGACGAGCCCGAAGTTGAGCTGCTCGAGGTAGCGCAAGCCACCGTGGATGAGCTTGCTCGAGCGGCTGGAGGTGCCAGCCGCGTAGTCGCGCGCCTCGACGAGTGCCACGGTGAGGCCTCGCGTGACGGCATCCAGGGCGACCCCAGCGCCGGTAACCCCGCCGCCGACGACGACCAGGTCGAAGCGCTGCGTGGCCATCCGGGCCAAGGCGTCCTTGCGCGCCTGAGGCGACAGCGGCACTGGGTTCCTTCCAACGGGGACGCCCAAAGGGTGACATGACTAGACGTTCATGGACAACAGTGGTTGCCAGTGGATGACCTTCCCACTATGGTCTTCGTCACATCCCGGCTTGGGGTCTGGCAACTGGAGGAGCAACGTGGCATTTCGACGCGTAGGTGTGCTGGCGACTGCGGGGCTATTGCTCGCGACCGCGGCGTGCGGTGGCAGCAGCAGTAAGACCACGGCACCCAGCGGTGGCAGCACGGGCGGGGCGACCAAGACAGGCGTCGCCAAGATCGGCGCCATCTTGTCTGAGTCGGGTGTCTATTCGACCCTCGGACCGCCGGAGAAGAAGGCGATGACGATGGGGGTCGAGGCCCTCAACAAGGCCGGGTTCACCGTGGGCGACACCAAGTACACGATGGACGTCACCTACACCGACGACAAATCCGACGCCGCCACCACCGGTGTCGCGGCCTTCCGTCAGATGACCCAGTCCGACAAGCTGCCCGTCATCGCCTTCGGCTTGGGTAGCTCCACCTACGCGCCGTTGCTGAAGCGCACGCCGATCCCGATGGTCAACATTCTGGACAGCACGTTCCCCAGCATCCTGAAGTACGACCCGCACCTGTTCCTCACCCGCGGCGACTCCCCGACGTACGTGCCGGGGTGTGTCGACTACGCCAAGCAGAAGCTCGGTGTGAAGAAGATCTCGGTGATCACGGCCAAGGGCGAGCCGTACGGGACCGGCCTCACTGAGCTCGTCAAGAAGTCGATCTCGGCTGAGGGGCTGAGCCTGGGTGCGGTGGCGGCCCGCGCTTTCTTGCTCTCCGGTATCTATTATCGCACCGTCGTAAGCAGTTCGAATAATAGCGGTAACATGGGCCTAACGACGGA
>JAYTHM010000398.1:0-3858 GCA_043732645.1 Frankiales bacterium | reverse complement strand
CCCTTCTGGCGCAACAAGGCATCCCCCCGGGACTGCGTCATGAGGTCGAGCACCTGGGGCCAGGAACTCCCGGAACCCTCCCCCACCAGTTGTCCGTGTGCGTCGATCCACGCGAAGTACGGCGACCCGGGGACCCCGAACGCCTCCCACATCTCCTCCGACATCAGGACGGGAACCTCCGCCGGTCGCCGCTCCAACAGGGCCGAGGGGCTTTCCTGATCCGGACCCCGCGTTATGACCACCAGTCGCGCGCCACCGGGCAACGTCGGGGCCAAACGAAAGGCGTTCCAGAACGCCTGACAGGTGGTGCACCCACTGGACAGGAACGCGATCAGGGTGTCCTGGCCGAGCAGCGACATGGTGAGGACGTCGCCATCGAGCGTTTCGCCGCGGACCGCATCTGGCACGCTCAGGACGGTCGCATCGCGGGGCCGGGTCACGCCCTCGACCGCCACCGGGACGGGACCGGCCCCGTCGAGTTCCAGGCCAGCGCCAAGCTCGTGCAGCGCCTTGAGGATCTCAGCATGGCTGCGCAGCAACCCACCGACCAGGACCGCCAACAGGAGCACCGCGACACTCAGCGCGACCACGACGGCGTTCACGGAGTCGACACCAGCGGCAGCACGGCGAGCACGAGGTACGCGCAGACCGCGACCGCGGCGGTCGTGAGCAGCGCAGCGACACTCAGCGGCAGCGGTCCCGGCGCACCGGTCGCCGCAGCAACCGAGATGGCCGCCGTGAGGAGGGCGTGCGACCGCGTCGGTGGGAGGTCGGTCTTGCCAAAGCATCCGCAGCTGCTGAGCACCCCGCCTCGCATCAACGCCAGCACAACAAAGGCCGTGAACAACGCATACGACGCACTCAGCGCCAGGCTGGCCGCCCGTGAACCCACCAGCAGCACAACAAGGCCAACGGCGACCTCGCAGGCGGCCAGGACACGCACCGAAAGGGCGCCCATCGGCAGCGAAACGCTTCGGGCAGCGCGGACCAGCGAGGTCGGGTCGAGCAACTTCTGCCCCCCGGCCAGGACGGTCAAGCCTGCACCGGCATCCACCAACCCCCCAAGCAGCATGTGGCGAATGTAGGGCACTTGCAGCCGTCGCGTCTCGCTTCGGCCAAGCTTTCCACCGATCGACCGCAGGATCGTGTCGTGACCGATGACGGGACCATGCACGATGTCGGCCCTGACACTGTTGAGCCGGCGACGATTGCCCAGGAGAGCCAGAAAAGTGCATGCAGTTGCCTAAGACTGGGCGCTACTGGGAGAGGTTCGGCGACCTCGGTAACCGCGGTCTGTAGCTGGGGGCCGCCGGGGCCGCGGAACGGCAGGGGGGATAGCGGCAAGCCACTCGCCCACGTACATCTGTGGGTTATCGGTACTGCCGGTCAGTAGGCACGCGCTGCCGTCGTCGACGCTTTCGAGCCGGCCCATGACCGGCCCAACGAAAGGGCGCACCTGCGCGGTCAGGGCGTCGAAGCGCACGCTGGTGGCGTACCGCGTCCGGACCCCAGGTGCTGCTCGACGAGGGCGACGGGGTCAAGGTCGGGTGGCGGGTCGAAGCCCTCGGCAAGCGTGGCGACGTGCAGCACCCGGTCGAGGCGGTAGCTGCGGACCGCCTGCGCGCTGTGGTCCCAGCACAACAGGTACCAGAGCCGTCGCCTGGCGACGACCGCCCACGGGTCGACGGTCCGCTCCAGCACCGAGCCGACGGCGCTGCGGTAGCCGAGCCGGGCCCGTTTCCGCTCGGCAGCGGCTGCCACCAGGACACTGCTCACCGACGGGTCGGGGCGCGCATCCGTGCGTGCGGGGGCCGGAACGGCATGGGCCCACATCGCCGTCACCTGCTCGCCGACCTTGCCGGGAAGGGACTGCACGAGCTTGGTCAGCCCGCGCGCCACGGATCGACTAGATCGGGATCTCGGCCTCGCGCAGGATCGCGACGTAGCGGCGTACTGCACCTGTGCTGACGTCGAGCCGCCGTGCGAGCTCGCCGGCGGTGATGCCCGGGCGGGCCTGGAGGAGGCCCAGGCACTGCAGCGCTCTCGCGGTGGGGCTGTTGTCCGACATCCGATCATCATTGCGGAAGGGGAACGTCCTCGACCCGTTGTAGCGCTCGTAGAGATCCAATCTCAGCCACGAACCTCAACCACGTGGAGGGACCATGGACCTCATCCTCATCCTCATCCCCGGGCCCTAGCTCGACGAGGCCGTCTGGGCCGAGACCGCGGCCGCCCTGCAGCGGGCCGGGCACCGCGTCGACGCGCTGAGGCGGCCAGGGCGACGGCAATACCTGCGCGACGTACGACGACCAGGTCGACGCCGTGCTGGCCGCGGTCGACCGGTCAGCGGTTAAGCCGTACGTCGTCGGCCACTCCGCGGCCTCCGCGCTGGCGTGGGTCGCCGCTGACGCCCGACCCGACTGGCTCGCGGGCATCGCGTTCCTCGGCGGCTTCCCTGTGTCGGACGGGGAGACCTACGCCGCGTTCTTCCCGTGTGTGGACGGGGCGATGGCCTTCCCCGGCTGGGAGCCGTTTGAAGGCCCCGACACCGCTGACCTCGACGAGGATGCCCGCGGGCGGATCGCCGCCGGGGCTGTCGCGGTGCCCGAGTCCGTCGTGTACGGCACAGTGCGACTGCGCGACCAGGGCCGATTCGACGTATCCGCGACGTTGGTCTGTCCTGAGTTCAGCCCGGACGACGCACGCGAGGCGATCGCGGGCGGGGATCAGCCCGAGCTCGCCGCCGCGCGCCTGCCGCTGGTGGACCTCGACGCCGGCCACTGGCCGATGTTCTCCTGCCCGGGCCGGCTGGCCTCGGTACTGGCCAAGGCAGCCACCGGCAGTGCGCGATGAGCTTCTCGGTTGCTTCGCTGGACGCCTCGACCTGGGATGTGTTTGCCGAGCTGGTTGAGCGCAACAACGGGGTCTACGGGGGCTGCTGGTGCATCGCCTTCCACCCAGAGGTGAAGCAGCGTGACATCTACTACCGGCAGGCCAAGGAGGAGCGCGTACGCACCGAACGCGCCCACGCCGCCCTGGTCCTCGACCCGGACGGGAAGGCGCAGGGCTGGGCGCAGTACGGCGACCCCGACGAGCTGTCGGCGATCGCGCACCAGATCGCGTACGAGAAGAGCCCGCCGTCCCGGCCGAACTGGCGCATGACCTAGGTGTTCGTCGACCGCCGGCACCGCGGCCAGGGCATCGCCCGGCTCGCCGTTGAAGGAGCCATCACTCAGACCGCCGCGCGTGGCGGCGGGCTGGTCGAGGCGATCTCCGAGGTCACCGACGGACGGGAGGCGCAGGGCCGGTTCCTGTTCAGCGCAGCGGTAGAGGTGTACGACGATCTCGGGTTCGACCGCGTCAGACAGGTCGGCAAGCACGCGTGGATCGTGAGCCGGACGGTCACGGGCGTGTGACACAGAAGGCGGGTCACCTCTGCATCCCGATAGTCGAAGGTCTAGCGGGAGCGCCGCAGGTCACCCCCGGGTGCGCTGGCGATCTTGTCCCGTCACACCCGTCCGGTGTGAATTCCCGCTTGGGGCGTCTTCCGCTGCAACAGAGACCCAGCAAGGGCCGGGCTGGTCAGGCGCGGGTACCCAGCACCTGTAGGTAGGCCACCTCGGCGGCGAACGTCCCGTCGTCGGTGGTGTTGTGGTCGGCAAAGACCGCCACCAGCTCGGCCGCCAGTCCCTCACGCCCCTCGTCGCCGACCGCGGCAAAGGCGGCGACGGTCGGGCCGTACCAGGTGCGGAAGTACTCGAGGCACGACTGCGTCGACGGGAAGCGCCACGGGTAGGTCCGGCGGTCCATGCGCAGGTCGCTGCACCCGGGTCGGAGCAGCTCGCCGGCTCGTTGCTC
>JAYTHM010000397.1:0-3859 GCA_043732645.1 Frankiales bacterium | reverse complement strand
ACCTGGGCATTCCAGCCTGTACGGAGATCAGTCATGACGTTGCAGGTGGGGCTGGCTGGGTTGGCGGTCGCGACCCTCGCGGCGCTCCGCTCAACCTGGTCCCCTTGAGGTGAGTCGATGCTGACCAGCATCAACCCGCTCGGGCAGCGGGCACGCGGACACAGGTGGGGACCGGCGGTGGCCTTGTATACGGCTGCCTCAGTTTTGGGCGGTCTCAGTACCGGCGCTGTGGTCGGCGCGCTGGGGACGATCCACGACGTGCCGGTCTGGGTCGCTGCTGTCGGATGCGTCCTTGCTGCGCTGGTGGACGGCCTGCGACCGCGGACCTACGGGCACCGGCAAGTCGACGAGGACTGGCTAACCCGCTATCGCAGCTGGGTGTACGCCACCGGCTTCGGCTGGCAGCTCGGCACCGGCGTCCTGACGGTCGTGACCTCGGCATCGACGTGGGCCTGGCTGCTCGTGCTGCTGGTGCTGGGTCTTCCCGGCGCCCTGGCCGCCGGCGCGGCGTTCGGACTGGTGCGGGCCGTTCCGGTCCTGGCGGGACGATCCGCCCAGACACCCGAGGCGCTGTGGTCGCTTGCCCGTCGGCTGGAGTCCGGGCGCGTCTGGGCCGAACGCGCGACCATCCTGGCCCTGCTGGTCAGCGCCGCCGCCTTCACGACAGGAGTTCTTGGATGAGGGTCGTGCCCGGGTTCGACATCAAGCTCAGGGACGGATGGCACATCGCGGCCCACCGGCAGACACCGGAGTTCGCAGAGCAGACCGGCAACCTCGTGGTCCACGCGTCTACCGTGCCGCTGCGCCAGGACGAGGGCGACTTCGGCTCCGGCGTCGCTGAGCGACTCGGGCCCGATGACCTGTTCTGCGGCTTCTTCGAGTACGACGCCGCCTCCGTCGGTACCGCCTTGTTCACCGCGCAGGGGCTGCCCAGACCCCGACCGTCCGATTTCGTCGTCGGGGCGCAGCAGCGGGCGCTGCCCGGGCAGAGCGGCGCCCAGTACTTCTTCACCGAGGCAGGCCGGGCCTGGTGCCTGTTCGTCGTCCTCGGTGGCCACAGCCGACGGCAGTCGGGTGCCGTCCGCGTGGGTGCGTTGCTGAAAGGGATCCAGATCGCATGACCGCAACCACCGAGGCTGTGCATGCCGTCACCGGACAGGCCGGTACCGCGACCATCAGCCAGCGGGCCGTCGACCAGGTCGTCGACTGGCTGTCCCGATGTACGACGCGCCGCGGTTTCCTGGTGCGTGCTGCCGTCGTCGGGAGCGCCCTAACCGTCGACACCATCGGCTTCGCGCTCAAGCCGGGCAGCGCCTACGCCTCGGTGTGTGGACCCGAGTCATCCTGCGGCTCCGGCTGGACAGTTTTCTGCGCCACCATCAACGGGGGCGTGAACGCCTGCCCGCCCGGCTCAATCGCGGCCGGCTGGTGGAAGGCAGACGGCGCCTCGTTGTGTGGTGGCCGCTCGCGCTACATCGTGGACTGCAACGCCACCTGCAGCCGCTGCCACACCGCTTCAGGCCGGGCCGGCATCTGCTCGCCAAGCTGCTGGTCGTGCTCTTGCCATTGCGGACCCAGTGGCCAGTGCGACCAGCGCCGGGTCTGCTGCAACGCCTTTCGCTACGGACAGTGCAACCAGCAGGTAGGCCAGGTCGGCTCTGTCGTCTGTCGGATCGCATCCTGCGTACCGCCGTGGAAGTTTGAGAACTGCACCACCGCTGCCGCGACAGATAACCGGACCGTCGACCACAGCGCGCCCCTGCTGCCCGGCCCCTGGAGCACGATCAGGCAGCGCTATTGGCAGCTGAACGAGACCGCCAGCCCTCTCGGCCCGTCGGTGGGAGCCGAGTTCGCGATCACTAGCGGCCGTGCCCAGCGCTACCTCCATGGCCGGATGTCGTACAAGAGCACGATCGGCGTGCACTACGTCGCCGGTGCGACCGCCACTCGCTACAACCAGCTCGGTGGCGAGACCGGCGTGCTCGGTTACCCCATCGCCGACCCCCTCGTCGTGGGAACCGGCCGGGCGTCACGGTTCGAGCGGGGCCGCATCTCCTGGCACCCCTCCCTCGGTAGCTTCGAAACTCTCGGACCGATCGCCATCCGGTATGCGCATGCGGGCGCGGAGAGCGGCGTCCTGAAGTTCCCCAACGCCCATCCCCGGACCCCCAGGGACGGGAAAGGCCGATACAGCACATTCCAGTTCGGGCGCATCTCCTGGCACCCCACCCTCGGCGCGCACCTCATAGGGTCACCAATCGCGCACACCTACACCATCCTCGGCGCCGAATCAGGTCGCCTCGGCTACCCCACCGCCGACGAGTTCTCCGCCACCTCGAACGCCCGCAGCGCACCCTTCCAGCACGGTCGGATCGTCGCCATCGGCACGCAGCCAGGCATCGCGCTTTTCGACCGGATCGCCAACGCCTACACCCGCGCTGGCAACGAGAGTGGCGTCCTGGGGCTGCCCCGAAGAGCGGAGGGCGCGGTCGCCGGCGGCCGCGTCCAACTCTTCGCGCTCGGCCGCATCAGCGCCGCCCCGAGCAGCGGAGCCTTTTGGTGCCGCGGACCCATCGCCACCGCGTACGTCGCAAACGGAGCCGAGGCCGGCCCGCTCGGCTTCCCCACGACCGACGAGGTCGTTCCCCAACAGGGCCAGCGCCGCAGCACCTTCCAGCACGGTGCCATCACCTACGAGGAAAGTACCAAGACCACAACGGTCACCTACGACCAGCCGCCCTCGCCCTCGCCTTCGCCCTCGTCGTCGCCCTCGTCGTCGCCTTCGCCTTCGCCCTCGTCGTCGCCTTCGCCTTCGTCGTCGCCCTCGCCCTAGGTCCGGGAGGCCTGACCGGGATGGTCCGAGGGCGTACGGTCCGCTTTATGAGCTTCGGTTTCCGCAAGTCACTCAAGCTGGGTCCGGTGCGGCTGACCGCCTCCAAGCGGGGCCTGACGGGCTCGCTGGGTGCCGGTGCACTCCGGGTCAGCAGGAACAACAGGGGTCGCCGCACGGCGACAGTCCGGATGCCAGGAACCTGGGCATTCTGGCGGTCGACAAGGCGCTGACCCGCTTCGCCTTAACGACGTTGATCGATCCTTTCTAGGGTCTTCATGGCTGGCACCCAAGGACCAGCGCCCCTGCCTGCCTGACTGACGGGGCGTGGGCGTTGGTGCGAGCGGCGGGATCGACGGTCACCGAAGGGCTGCGTCATGCGTCATGCGTCATGCGTCATGGCAGCAACACGGTGCGGGCGCAGGGCGCCCAGCGGCACGCGCGCGCGAGCGCGAAGGTCCGTGAAGAGCTCCTCTTCCAGTCCCGGCGCACCTGCGATGCCTGCCAGGTAGACCATGTTGACCCGACAAAGCTCGATGCGTCCCTCGCGCTCCCGGAAGCCAGCACGGATGTCCTAGCCCTTGCCGTTGTTGACCTCCCGCAACTTGTGCACCCGGACAACCTGCACGAGAGCCTGACAGACAGGGTTCGGGGCGTCCTTGGCACCCATGTCACAACTGGGGTGGACGGCCATCACTGCCCGCTACAGCCGGCCCTTGCCGTCTCGGCACTGGTCCAGCTCGGGTGTGGCGAACACGTCGCCGCAACGCGGCGCGCACTGGTCGGCCTAGTCGGGCGCGACCCAGAAGTGCTCGTCGAGCGGTACGTGCCGACGCAGGAGAGATTTCCACTCATGTCAGTCGTCGAGCTCGATCAGGATGGTCTCCGCCTCATAGACGGCCTGGCCGATGCTGTTCGCCGCGACCGCATGAACGAACGTCAGTGGCGTCCCGTCCTCATCGTGTGTGTGCTGCACGGGATACCCGCTACTACGGTGTCGGGCTGGCTACTGCGGGTCGCCCTGCACAC
>JAYTHM010000396.1:0-12280 GCA_043732645.1 Frankiales bacterium | reverse complement strand
AGCCGTTCCTCATGCCGATCGAGGATGTCTTCACGATCACCGGTCGTGGCACCGTCGTCACCGGTCGCATCGAGCGCGGCATCATCAACGTCAACGAGACGGTCGAGATCGTCGGTATCCAGGAGGTCGTACAGACGACCACCGTCACCGGCGTCGAGATGTTCCGCAAGCTGCTCGACTCCGGCATGGCGGGCGACAACGTTGGACTGCTGATCCGCGGCATCAAGCGCGAGGAGGTCGAGCGCGGCCAGGTCGTGTGCAAGCCCAAGTCGATCACCCCGCACACCGAGTTCGAGGCGAACGTCTACATCCTGTCCAAGGACGAGGGTGGCCGGCACACGCCCTTCTTCAACAACTACCGCCCGCAGTTCTACTTCCGCACTACCGACGTCACGGGCGTCGTCGACCTGCCCGAGGGTACCGAGATGGTCATGCCCGGTGACAACACCGAGATGACGGTGACCCTCATCCAGCCCATCGCCATGGAGGAGGGCCTGCGCTTCGCCATCCGCGAAGGTGGCCGGACGGTGGGCGCCGGTCGCGTCACCAAGATTCTGAAGTAACAGTGATGTTGACGTAGCACTTCCGCGAACGGCGGTCAGGCTCAGCACGGGCTTGACCGCCGCACCGCGAAGCACCACCCCGATCGTTCAGTAGCAGCACGAGAAGACAGGGAAACAAGCCATCATGGCGGGACAGAAGATCCGCATCAGGCTCAAGGCCTACGACCACGAGGTCATCGACAGCTCGGCGCGTAAGATCGTCGAGACGGTGACGCGTACGGGCGCGCAGGTTGCGGGCCCGGTGCCGCTGCCGACCGAGAAGAACATCTACTGCGTGATCCGCTCGCCGCACAAGTACAAGGACTCGCGCGAGCACTTCGAGATGCGGACGCACAAGCGCCTCATCGACATCCTCGACCCCACGCCGAAGACGGTGGACTCGCTCATGCGACTCGACCTGCCGGCGGGCGTCGACATCGAGATCAAGCTCTAGGAACCATTGAGATGACAGATATGACTTCCACACCTGGCCGAACGGTCCAGGGTGTCCTGGGCGAGAAGCTGGGCATGACCCAGGTCTTTGACGCCAACAACCGGATCGTCCCGGTGACAGTCGTCAAGGCCGGGCCCTGCGTGGTCACCCAGATCCGCACCGTCGAGATCGACGGCTACAGCGCCGTCCAGATCGCCTACGGCGCCATTGATCCACGCAAGGTGAACAAGCCCGAGGCGGGTCACTTCGCCAAGGCCGGTGTGCCGCCGCGCCGATACACTCTCGAGATCCGGACTGCGGATGCCGCGTCCTACGAGCTCGGCCAAGAGGTGACGGCCGACATCTTCACGCCGTCCACCGAGGCCGGCGCCAAGCCGCTCAAGGTCGACGTCGTCGCCACCAGCAAGGGCAAGGGCTTCGCGGGTGTCATGAAGCGCCACAACTTCAAGGGTCTCGGCGCCGGTCACGGTGTCAAGCGTGCCCACCGCAAGCCCGGCTCGATCGGTGCCTGCGCCACCCCGGGCCGGGTCTTCAAAGGCACCCGGATGGCCGGTCGCATGGGTGGCAACCGAACCACCACCCAGAACCTCACGGTCCACGCCGTCGACGCCGAAAGAGGCTTGCTGCTCATCAAGGGCGCCGTCCCCGGCCCCACCGGTGCCCTGGTCCTCGTCCGCACCGCCGTCAAGAACGGCCTCGGGAAGGGCGGTGTGGTCAAGTGACCACCGCAGTCACCACGGAGAAGTCCCTCACGCTGGAAGTCAAGAGCGCTGGCGGGGCGACCGGTCGCAGCATCGAGCTGCCCGAGGACGTCTTCGGCGTCCAGGTCAACATCCCGCTGATACATCAGGTCGTCGTCGCGCAGCTCGCTGCTGCGCGTCAGGGCACGCACTCGACCAAGACACGTGGCGAGGTCCGCGGTGGTGGGCGCAAGCCCTACCGCCAGAAGGGCACCGGTCGGGCCCGTCAGGGCTCGATTCGCGCGCCGCAGTTTGCTGGTGGTGGTGTCGTGCACGGTCCCAAGCCGCGTGACTACGCGCAGCGGACCCCCAAGAAGATGAAGGCGCTCGCCCTGCGCGGCGCCCTGTCCGACCGCTTTTCGCACGACCGCATCCATGTCGTCGACTCCCTCACCGGCGGGGACGTCCCCTCCACCAAGGGCGCGACCGCGATGCTTGCCGCGATCAGCGAGCGCAGACACGTCCTGGTCGTGGCCGAGCGCACCGACTCCGCCACCTGGAAGTCCCTGCGCAACCACAAGGCGGTGCATCTGCTGTCACCGGGCCAGCTCAACACCTACGACGTCCTCGTCAGTGATGACGTCGTGTTCACGGAGGCGGCTCTCCAGGTCTTCCTGGCTGGTCCGCCCAAGGGCAAGTCCGCCAAGGCCGTTGCGTCCTCGTCGGAGCTCGTGGCTACGGAGGCTGTGGCATGACCGGAACGACCGACCTGACCGACCCCCGCGACATCCTGCTCGCTCCGGTCATCTCCGAGAAGAGTTACGGCCTGCTCGATGAGAACAAGTACACGTTCCTCGTCGCGCCGGACGCCAACAAGACCCAGATCAAGATCGCGGTCGAGAAGGTGTTCGACGTCAAGGTCAGCGATGTCAACACGCTGAACCGCAAGGGCAAGCGCAAACGCACCCGCGCCGGCTTCGGTCAGCGGGCCTCCTCCAAGCGGGCGATCGTCACGCTCCGCGAGGGCCGCATCGAGATCTTCGGGGGCCCGGTCGCGTAGCCCCGGCTACCTGACCGGACTCACGAGCTGAAAAGAGAACTCATATGGGCATCCGCAAGTACAAGCCGACCACCCCGGGCCGTCGTGGCTCGAGCGTGGCCGACTTCGCCGAGATCACCCGAGACACCCCAGAGAAGTCGCTGGTCCGTCCCCTGCACAGCAAGGGTGGCCGCAACGCGACGGGTCGCATCACCGTGCGGCACCAAGGCGGTGGCCACAAACGGGCCTACCGCGTGATCGACTTTCGTCGTCACGACAAGGACGGCGTTCCGGCCAAGGTCGCGCACATCGAGTACGACCCCAACCGCACGGCGCGCATCGCTTTGTTGCACTACGCCGACGGCGAGAAGCGCTACATCGTGGCGCCGCGCAACCTCAAGCAGGGTGACGTGGTCGAGGCTGGTCCCGGAGCCGACATCAAGCCCGGCAACGCGTTGCCGCTGCGCAACATCCCGACCGGAACGACGATCCACAACATCGAGCTCCGTCCCGGGGGCGGCGCGAAGATCGCCCGGTCGGCCGGCGCGAGTGTCCAGCTGGTTGCCAAGGACGGAATTTACGCACAGCTGCGCATGCCCTCCGGCGAGGTCCGCAACGTCGACATCCGCTGCCGCGCGACGGTCGGCGAGGTCGGCAACGCAGAGCAGTCCAACATCAACTGGGGCAAGGCCGGCCGCATGCGCTGGAAGGGCAAGCGCCCCTCCGTCCGTGGTGTCGCCATGAACCCGGTCGACCACCCGCACGGCGGTGGCGAGGGCAAGACCTCTGGTGGTCGCCACCCGGTCAACCCCGCTGGCAAGCCCGAGGGCCGTACGCGTCGCCGCAAGGCCAGTGACGCGATGATCGTCCGCCGCCGCAAGACCAACAAGAAGCGCTAGGGGAATCTGCCGTGCCTCGCAGTCTGAAGAAGGGGCCCTTCGTCGACGACCACCTGCTCAAGAAGGTGGACGTGCAGAACGAGAAGGGCACGAAGAACGTGATCAAGACCTGGTCGCGCCGTTCCACGATCATCCCCGATATGCTCGGTCACACGCTGGCTGTGCACGACGGCCGCAAGCATGTCCCGGTCTTCGTGACTGAGTCGATGGTCGGTCACAAGCTCGGGGAGTTCGCTCCCACCCGCACCTTCCGTGGGCACGTCAAGGACGATCGGCGGGCGCGTCGTGGCTGAGAACAAGACGCGGCACCTGCCGCCGAATGCCGCCCTGGCAACCGCTCGCTACGTCCGCATGACGCCGATGAAGTGTCGTCGGGTCATCGACCTGGTCCGCGGTCTGCCCGTCCAGGAGGCCACCGACATCCTGCGCTTCGACGTCCACTCGGCGTCCGAGCCGATCGGCAAGGTCCTCGCCTCGGCGATAGCCAATGCCGAGCACAACAAGAACCTCGACCGCCGTGACCTGTTCATCTCGCAGGCCTACGTCGATGAGGGCCCGACGCTGAAGCGCTTCCGTCCCCGTGCGCAGGGCCGGGCCTTCCGCATCCGCAAGCGCACCAGCCACATCACCGTCGTCGTGCAGTCGCTCGAGACGGCCGTTGTCGGCACCTCCAAGAAGGGCGGGACCCGCTAATGCGGAGCGTTGTCATCTTTTGCGGGGAGGCGGAGTAGTGGGTCAGAAGGTCAACCCGCACGGCTTCCGGCTCGGTATCACCACCGACTGGACGTCCCGCTGGTACGCAGACAAGAGCTACGCGGAGTACGTGAAGGAAGACATCGCGATCCGCCGCATGATGGGTAAGGGCATGGAGCGTGCCGGCATCTCCAAGGTGGAGATCGAACGCACCCGTGACCGCGTCCGCGTGGACATCCACACGGCCCGTCCCGGCATCGTCATCGGTCGCCGCGGCGCCGAGGCCGACCGCATCCGTGGTGACCTCGAGAAGCTCACCGGCAAGCAGGTGCAGCTCAACATTCTCGAAGTCAAGAACCCTGAGAGCGACGCACAGCTGGTTGCGCAAGGTGTGGCCGAGCAGCTTTCGAGCCGCGTCAGCTTCCGCCGCGCGATGCGCAAGTCGATGCAGTCGGCCATGAAGAGCCCCGGTGTCAAGGGCATTCGTGTCCAGTGCGCCGGTCGGCTCGGTGGTGCGGAGATGAGCCGGTCCGAGTTCTACCGCGAGGGTCGTGTTCCGTTGCACACGCTGCGCGCGGACATCGACTACGGCGCGTACGAGGCCAGGACGACCTTCGGCCGCATCGGGGTGAAGGTCTGGATCTACAAGGGCGACAAGGTCATGTCCCGTGCCGAGCGCGAGGCGCAGGAGGCAGCGGTCCGCCAGCAGCGTCGCGAGCGTCCCGCTAAGCGTGGCCCCCGCTCCGGCTCCACGGGCACCACTGCCGGTGGCACCGAGGCCGGTCGGGCTGCAGGTTCGGGTGAGGGACAGTCGCCGGAAGAGTTGCTCGCGGCTGAGGCCGTTGAGACGGCCGCTGTCGAGTTGCCCGCTGTCGAGATGCCGGTTGCTGTGAACCCTGCTGTTGAGGTCGCCGGCGCTAGGACTGCCACGGCCGCTGACACCGACGTGGACACAGCGACTGATGCGAGCCGTGCTCCCGAGACGGAGGCCTGACCATGTTGATCCCCCGCAGGGTCAAGCACCGCAAGCAGCACCACCCCGACCGCAGCGGTGCGGCCAAGGGCGGCACCGAGCTGACGTTCGGCACGTTCGGCATCCAGGCTCTTGAGTCGGCCTACGTGACCAACCGTCAGATCGAGTCCGCGCGTATCGCGATGACCCGCCATATCAAGCGCGGTGGCAAGGTCTGGATCAACATCTACCCGGACCGTCCGTTGACGAAGAAGCCGGCCGAGACCCGCATGGGTTCCGGTAAGGGCTCGCCCGAGTGGTGGGTGGCCAACGTCAAGCCCGGGCGCATCCTGTTCGAACTGGCGGGTCCGCCGGAGCCGCTGGCGCGCGAGGCGATGCGTCGCGCGATGCACAAGCTGCCGATGAAGTGCCGCTTCGTCGTCCGGGAGGCGAACGACTGATGGCTGACTCCAAAACCCTCGAGCTACGCGAACAAGACGACGAGCAACTGGTCGCCGCCCTGCGCGAGGCCAAGGAGGAGCTCTTCAACCTCCGCTTCCAGGTGGCCACCGGCCAGCTGGACAATAACCGCCGACTTCACACCGTGAAGAAGGACATCGCTCGCATCTATACCGTGATGCGTGAGCGCGAGCTGGGCATCGTCCACACGGGCGGTGCGGCATGAGCGACAAGGCAACCGTGACTGACACCACAAGCACCACCGGTACGAGCGACAGCCGTAACTTCCGCAAGACCCGCGAGGGCCTCGTGGTCAGCGACAAGATGGACAAGACCGTCGTGGTGGCCGTCGAGGACCGGGTGCAACACCCGCTTTACAAAAAGACCCTCCGTCGTACCAACAAGCTCAAGGCGCACGATGAGGCCAACAGCTGCGGGGTGGGCGACCGGGTCCTGCTCATGGAGACCCGGCCGCTGTCGGCCAGCAAGCGCTGGCGCGTCCTCGAGATCCTCGAGAAGGCCAAGTAGCGAGGTAAGTAGCCAGGTAAGTAGCCAGGTAAGTAGCCAGATAACGAGTGCGGTGCCGTTCCGGCCGCCAGCCCGCACGCCGGTTCCCGTCACCACGGGGGCCGCCAGCGAACCCGCGTCCCTCCGACGAGGACGGGATACGGGGTTCACCCCAGGAGAACCAAGTGATCCAGCAGGAGTCGCGGCTGCGCGTCGCCGACAACACGGGTGCCAAGGAAGTTCTGTGCATCCGCGTTCTTGGCGGCTCCGGTCGGCGCTACGCCGGCATCGGCGACATCATCGTGTGCACCGTCAAGGACGCTATTCCTGGTGCGGGCGTGAAGAAGGGTGACGTCGTCAAGGCCGTCATCGTCCGCACCGTCAAGGAGCGGCGCCGTCCCGACGGCAGCTACATTCGCTTCGACGAGAACGCTGCTGTCCTCATCAAGGATGGCGGCGACCCGCGCGGCACCCGCATCTTCGGCCCGGTCGGCCGCGAGCTGCGCGACAAGCGCTTCATGAAGATCATCTCGTTGGCACCGGAGGTGCTCTGACCATGGCTGGTCTTTTCGTCAAGAAGGGCGACACCGTCCAGGTGATTGCGGGCAAGGACAAGGGCCTTAAGGGCAAGGTCATCTCGGCTGACCCCGAGAGCAGCCGGGTCCTCGTCGAGGGCGCCAACCGGATCAAGAAGCACACCAAGGTCACGCAGTCCGTGCGCGGCTCCCAGCAGGGTGGCATCGTCACACAGGAGGCGCCGGTACACGTGAGCAACGTGCAGGTCGTCTGCCCATCGTGCGGCAAGCCCTCGCGGGTCGGTCACCGTCGCAGCGAGGCCGACGGCAATGGCAAGACCCACAGCGTCCGCGTGTGCAAGCGCTGCAACGGAGACATCTGACATGACCGCGCCCACCCAGACTGCCCGGGAGATGCCCCGCCTCAAGGCCCGGTACCGCGCGCAGATAGTGCCTGCCCTGACGGAGCAGTTCACCTACAGCAACGCCATGCTCGTGCCGCGCGTCCTGAAGGTCGTTGTGAACATGGGTGTCGGCGAGGCCGCCAAGGACTCCAAGCTCATCGACGGCGCCCTTCGTGACCTGACGGCCATCACGGGCCAGAAGCCTCAGCTGCGTCGGGCAACGACGTCCATCGCGCAGTTCAAGCTTCGCGAGGGCATGCCGATCGGCGCGAAGGTCACTCTGCGCAACGACCGCATGTGGGAGTTCCTGGACCGACTGGTCACCACGGCGCTTCCGCGTATCCGTGACTTCCGCGGCCTGTCACCCAAGCAGTTCGATGGCAACGGCAACTACACGTTCGGCCTCAACGAACAGAGCATGTTCCACGAGATCGACGTCGACAGGATCGACCGCACCCGCGGCATGGACATCACCGTGGTCACCACGGCGGCCAACGACGACGAGGGTCGCGCGCTCCTGCGGGCGCTCGGCTTCCCGTTCAAGGAGCAGTAGAGATGGCGAAGAAGGCGCTCGTCGAGAAGGCGAACCGCAAGCCGAAGTTCGCAGTACGTGGCTACACCCGGTGCAACCGCTGCGGTCGCCCGCGCGCGGTGTTCCGCACGTTCGGTCTGTGTCGTATCTGCTTCCGGGAGATGGCGCACGCAGGTGAGCTGCCGGGCATCACCAAGTCCTCCTGGTAGCACGTCGTTCTGGCAGTCCGGTTCCGTCCGAGTTCGTAGTCCCGTCCCAATCTGGCGAGCGACCCGCTCCCCAGCTTCCTCTTCGTCGAAGGCCCTGCATCAGCACGGGAACCGCGGCGGGAAAGGCCCCAGGCCAGCAATGACCATGACAGATCCGATCGCGGACATGCTCACGCGTGTGCGCAACGCCAATTCGGCGTACCACGACGCGGTGTCCATGCCGCACAGCAAGATCAAGACGCACATCGCGGAGATCCTCCAGCAGGAGGGTTACATCGCGGGATGGAAGACCGAGGACGGTGAGAAGGGCAAGGTGCTCACCATCGACCTCAAGTACGGCCCCAACCGCGAGCGGTCCATTGCTGGTGTGCGTCGGGTCTCCAAGCCTGGCCTGCGCGTCTACGCAAAGGCTGGTGCTCTCCCCAAGGTCCTCGGTGGCCTCGGTGTCGCGATCATCTCGACTTCGAGCGGCCTGCTGACCGACCGCCAGGCGAACAAGAAGGGCGTGGGTGGGGAAGTCCTCGCCTACGTCTACTAAGACACGGGAAGGAAGACACCGACATGTCCCGTATCGGCCGCCTGCCCATCACCGTCCCCACCGGCGTCGAGATCGCCCTCGACGGCCAGCTGGTCACCGTGAAAGGCCCCAAGGGCACGCTCACCCACACGGTCGCTGAGCCCATCAAGATCGAGAAGGATGGGACCGGCACCCTTGCCGTCACCCGTCCCGACGACGAGCGCGCGAGCCGCAGCCTGCATGGGCTGACCCGCACGCTGGTCAACAACATGGTCATCGGCGTGACCGAGGGCTACACCAAGCCCATGGAGATCCGCGGCGTCGGCTACCGCGTCGCTGCCAAGGGCTCAGACCTCGAGTTCGCGCTCGGCTACAGCCATGCGGTGCCGGTCCGGGCCCCCGAGGGCATCAGCTTCGAGGTGTCGTCCCCGACCAAGTTCGTGGTCAAGGGGATCGACAAGCAGAAGGTCGGCGAAGTTGCCGCCAACATTCGCAAGCTGCGCAAGCCGGACCCGTACAAGGGCAAGGGCGTGCGCTACGAGGGCGAGTTCATCAAGCTCAAGGTCGGGAAGACGGGTAAGTAATGGCTGACATCTCGACGCAGCGGCGTCTCGGCAAGGCACGTCGCCACTTCCGCATCCGCAAGAAGGTCAGCGGCACGTCGGCCCGACCGCGTCTGGTAGTCACGCGTTCCGCGCGGCACATCACGGCGCAGGTCGTGGACGACCTGGCCGGCCACACCCTGGCGAGCGCCTCCACGCTCGACGTGAGCATCCGCCACGGTGACGGCAACAAGACCGCCCAGGCCAAGGCTGTGGGCGCGCTCGTCGCCGAGCGGGCCAAGGCGATTGGCATCGACGCGGTCGTGTTCGACCGCGGCGGAAATGCCTACGCCGGCCGGATCGCGGCCCTGGCGGACAGCGCCCGCGAAGGTGGGCTGACCTTCTGATGTCCAGGATCAACACCAGGATTGACACCGACAAGCTCAACACTGAGATGGGGAACGTCTGATGCCCGGACAGCAGCGCCGTGGCGGCACGGGTGCCGCCCAGGGCGGCAGCGCCGCCGGAGGCGGCGGTCGCGAGGGTGGCCGTGGCGGTCGCGGCGGGTCCGCTCCCGAAAAGAGCGCCCACCTCGAGCGCGTCGTCGCCATCAACCGCGTCGCCAAGGTCGTGAAGGGTGGTCGTCGCTTCAGCTTCACCGCCCTCGTGGTCGTCGGAGACGGCGACGGCCAGGTCGGCGTCGGCTACGGCAAGGCCAAGGAGGTGCCGGCCGCGATCGCGAAGGGCGTCGAGGAGGCCAAGAAGCACTTCTTCCGTGTCCCGCGGATCGGCTCGACCATCCCGCACCCGATCCAGGGTGAGGCGGCGGCCGGTGTAGTGCTGCTCAAGCCGGCCAGCCCCGGTACCGGCGTCATTGCCGGTGGCCCGGTGCGCGCCGTTCTCGAGTGCGCCGGCATCCACGACGTGCTGAGCAAGTCGCTCGGGTCCTCGAACCCGATCAACATCGTTCACGCGACCGTCGCGGCCCTCCAGGGCCTTATGCGTCCCGAGGAAGTCGCGGCCCGCCGGGGCCTGCCCCTCGAGGACGTCGCGCCCGCGGCCATGCTGCGCGCCCGTGCCGCGGCGATGGCCGCTCCGGTCGCCCCGACCGTGGGGAGCTAGTCATGGGCCGCCTCAAGGTCACCCAGACCAAGTCCGGCATCGGTGGAAAGCAAAATCAGCGCGACACCCTGCGCTCGCTCGGCCTGAAGCGGATCAGCGACACGGTCGTCAAGGAAGACCGTCCCGAGATCCGCGGGATGATCAACACGGTCACGCACCTCGTGTCCGTCGAGGAGGTCGAGTAACACCATGAGTGCTGAGTCCAAGAACGGCAGTCCGCTGAAGGTCCACCACCTCCGTCCGGCTCCTGGCGCCAAGACCGCCAAGACCCGCGTCGGTCGTGGTGAGGCCAGTAAGGGAAAGACGGCGGGTCGCGGTACCAAAGGCACCAAGGCCCGTTACCAGGTCCCGGCCGCCTTCGAGGGTGGTCAGATGCCGCTGCACATGCGTCTGCCCAAGCTCAAGGGCTTCAAGAACCGCTTCCGCGTCGAGTACCAGGTCGTCAACCTGGACAAGATCGCCGAGCGCTTCCCCGAGGGTGGCTCCATCGGGGTCGACGAGCTCGTGGCCAAGGGCCTCGTGCGCGACAACAGCCTGGTGAAGGTCCTCGGAGGCGGCGATGTGACCGTCAACCTCGACGTCACCGTGCACGCCTTCTCGGCCTCGGCCAAGGACAAGATCACGGCAGCCGGAGGCTCGGCCACCGAGTTGTAACGCGTCCTCCCGGGGCCGTCGTCTCTTCCCTCACCGGAAGCGGCGACGGCCTCGGTGCATGTCGGGCGGGCTGTTACAGTCCCCCGGAAGGGGCTTACGTGCCCGTCCCCCACCAGCACCCCTGCGCACCTCACCCGAAACCCGCTGCACCCCCATAACCGACCCGACCCGTCCCGTTGTTGCGGGCCGGACGCCAGGAGGATCCGTGCTCACCGCCTTCGGACGGGCCTTCCGCACCCCGGACCTACGCCGCAAGCTTCTTTTCACGTTGGCCATGATCGGCGTCTACCGGCTCGGCTCCGTCGTACCCGGACCTGGGGTGTCCTACGTTGCGATCCAGACCTGCCTCAACCAGGTCAAGGACAACAGCCTCTACGGCCTGGTCAACCTGTTCAGCGGGGGAGCGCTGCTGAAGCTGAGCATCTTCGCGCTCGGGATCATGCCGTACATCACCAGCTCGATCATTGTGCAGCTGCTCATCGTCGTGATTCCGCGGTTGGAGACGCTCAAGGACGAGGGCCAGTCAGGGCAGGCCAAGCTCACGCAGTACACCCGCTACCTCACGGTGGCGTTGGCGATCCTCCAGTCGACCGGCATCGTGGCCCTGGCCCGCTCGGGCAACCTAATCCAAAACTGCAACGAGAAGATCATCCCGGACCAGTCGCTGTTCCGGATCGGTGTCCTGGTCATCACCCTGACTGCCGGGACGGCGGTGATCATGTGGCTTGGCGAGCTCGTGACGGACCGCGGCGTCGGCAACGGCATGTCGGTGCTGATCTTCACCTCGATCATCTCGAGCATGCCGTCGCAGGGCAGCACCATCCTCAACCAGCCGCGTGGTGGCCTGCTGCTGACCGCTGTGCTGCTGCTCGCCGTCGTTGTCATCACGCTGGTGGTCTTCGTCGAGCAGGCCCAGCGCCGCATTCCGGTTCAGTACGCCAAGCGCATGATCGGCCGCCGGATGTACGGCGGGACCAGCACCTACATCCCGCTCAAGGTCAACCAGGCCGGCGTCATCCCGGTCATCTTCGCCAGCTCGCTGTTGTACCTACCGAGCCTGCTGCGCAACGTGTGGACCGACCCCACCTTCACCAAGTACGTCGACCGCTACCTCACTCGTGGCGACCACCCGATCTACCTCGCGACGTACTTCTTGCTGATCATCTTCTTCACCTACTTCTACGTCGCGATCACGTTCAACCCCGTCGAGGTCGCCGACAACATGAAAAAGTACGGCGGGTTCGTGCCCGGGATCCGTCCCGGTCGGGCCACCGCTGAGTATCTGGACTACATCCTGAGCCGCATCACCAGCTTCGGTGCCCTCTACCTCGGCCTGGTCGCGGTCCTGCCGCTCTTGCTGTTCAACCTCACTGCCGGTGCCAACCGCATCCCCTTCGGCGGCACCGCGGTGCTGATCGTCGTCGGTGTAGGCCTGGAGACGGTGAAGCAGATCGAAAGTCAGCTCATGCTGCGCAACTACGAAGGCTTCCTGCGTTGACGCGGGGCTGCTCGTGAGGGCGCCCTAGTGCGCCTGGTACTGGTCGGTCCCCCTGGCGCGGG
>JAYTHM010000395.1:0-3867 GCA_043732645.1 Frankiales bacterium | reverse complement strand
AACCACACGGTCAGCGGCGTGCGGGTCTTGTCGAAGATCGTGCCGGCCGTCGCAGACACCTTCCGGTCGCAACCCGCGCACTTCCAGCGCGCGTCCTTCTGCCGCCAGCCCAGAACCCCGTCGCAGTGCCGACACTGCAAGCCTTCGGGCCAGCGCAGCCAGTCCAGGTAGTCCAGGCACTTTCAGTCCTCATCGAACCAGGACTGCACCTCGGCATAAGAGCTCAGATAGTCAACGCCCGCTGCTTCCCGCACGTAAATCCTACGCCGCCAACGGTACCAACATGGAAAGCCCCTTGGGGCGAAATCTTGCACATCATCGCTGTTTTGCCTCTTACCTCCCGAGAGCGTCGTGGGGGCCGCGCACGAGGCTGGACGTGGCCCACCAGGTCACCCGCCGACGTGGTGATCCGGGTCGAACGCGACGACCTGCATGGCCCCCAACCTCCTCAGGTTGGAGTGGTCGATCTCAGGGTGAGGCGCTCAGACCGCTCTAGCGCCGTCCTGGTCACGGTCGCCCATCAGTTTCTGAACGCACGGCTCGGGAGCGGCGAGGTCGTCTCGCTTCTGAAACCCGTCGCGCAGACGCTCTGGAACGCGGTGCCTCACCAGGTGCGGTTCGAGCCAACGCCACCGAGATAGACGCCCTCAAGGCGGCACTCATCCACGACGGTGAAGACGAACGTCGGTTGCTCGGAGCACTCTCCCCGCTTCGGATACACGACATCTTGGTTTGGCAGCACTTCCACCTGGCCGACGGCTGCGCGCTCTCAGGCTGAGCCCCAAGGTCGAGCGCGACGACCTGCACCAGCCGGAGCACTTGCGCTTCGTGGACATCGCCCGCACTGGCCTCCCCTGCTGGCGAGGCACCCGTGCTTGTGGGCGCTGGAGGCTGGGGCTGCCCACCACTACTCGTGCTGCGGGTCACGGCGATGACGTAGAGCACCATCTAGGGCTCCAGGCCGGGCCATGTGGATAGCTGTCAAGTCCCCCCTCGGACACCACGGCTACATGCCAGGAACGTACCGCGGTCGACAACGTCCCCACCGCTCCCCCGGGTACGGCGCTAGGATGGTGCACGCCACCGACTAGTACCGAGCCGCACGACGCCTCGCGCCTTCGCGCACGTCATTCGGGCGCGAGCTCATCGGGACGGTCCGGCCGGGAGGCAGGACGGGGCGGTCGGTCTCGTCGGTGCTGTTGCCGACTCGTCGGCCGGCAGGCGTCGTGCGGGACACAGACCCCGCAGGCGTCAGGCAAAGACGGTCGAGGCACGTCGAAGGAGAAGGTTCTTGGCTACACGAGGTGGGCGGCCCGCGGGCGCCTCCCGGTCCGCCCCACGGCAGCAGCAGCGACCCCGCGCACGCGCCGAGGAGGGCCTGATGCCGCTGCTCTCCAAGCACGTTCGGGACGTCGACCTCGCTGTGCAGCGCGGGCAGATCGGCCCGTCGGTGCGGACCCGCTTCCAGGCGGTCGCCATGCTCGTCCGCGAGGAGCGCGGTCGCATCAAGGCCGCGCCGATCAGCGAGGGCCGGCGTACCGAGCAGATGAAGCGGATCGACGGGCTCGCCACGACGCTGGCACGAACGGCGGCACGCGACGGATCACTGCTCGTGCTGCTCGCTGACGACGCGGCGCTGCTCGATGGCGCGAGGGTGCTCATGCGCGAGCTGCGTGGGGCTGGTGGGTTGGAGCAGCCCGTCGAGGACGCGGCGCAGGAACAGCCGGCGACCGAGAGGTCTGCGGCCGCGCCGAAGGCCGAGCGCAAGGTCGTGCCTCAGTCGGTTGTGTCCCGCCAACTGGCCAATCCATTCCTCGAACCGGACTACACCGCCGTCGCACCGAGGCCCGCGAGGCCACGGATGCTGACGACCTGGGAGCTGCTCGGTCCCCTGTTGCGAGCCTTCGAGGAGGCTTCGGGCGGTGCGACGTCCTGCATGGACCTGCCGGACGCCGGCTCGCTGCAGGCTTCCGGCGGCCGTGAGTTGATGCCGCACCAGGCGCAGGTCATCGAGGCCGCAGCCGAGGGGCATCGGACCTTCCTACTGGCCGACGAGCCCGGTCTAGGCAAGACGGCCCAGGCGCTGCTCGCCGCCCAGGCCGCGGACGCCTACCCGCTGCTCGTCGTCGTACCCAACGTCGTGAAGACCAACTGGGCGCGGGAGGTCGACCTGTGGACCCCCCGGCACTCCGCGACGGTCGTACACGGTGACGGCGATACCGTCGACGGGTTCTCCGACATAGTCATCGTCAACTACGAGGTCCTGGACCGGCACGTCGGCTGGCTCGGCTCGCTCGGGTTCCGCGGGATGGTCGTCGACGAGGCGCACTTCATCAAGAACAAGACCTCGCAACGGTCGCGGCACGTGCTCGAGCTGTCCAAGCGGATCCAGGCCCGCACGATGCGGCCTCTGCTGATGGCCCTCACCGGTACCCCGCTGATCAATGACATCGAGGACTTCCTCGCCATCTGGGAGTTCCTCGGCTGGATCGACGACAAGGAGCCGCGCGCGGAGCTCATGGAGTCACTCGAGGACAACGGCCTCACGCCGGTCGACTACGACTTCTACCCGGCGGCCCGGTCCTCCGTCATCGACCTCGGCATCGTCCGCCGCCGCAAGGTCGATGTGGCCGCCGACATCCCGGCTCGCCGCGTCGCCGACCTGCCGGTCGAGCTCGACGGGGTCCTGGGTCGCTCGATCCTGGCGGCCGAGAAGGCCCTCGCCCGACGGCTCGTCAAGCGGTACGAGAGCGCCCTGACTGCCCGTGCCGAGGGCAACCAGGTCGTCGGCATCGACCATGCCCTCGTGCGTCAGGTCGCGACTTGGGAGCGCCGCGACGCGGACGAGACCAAGACCGAGGACAACGTCTTCACGATGATGCGACGGATCGGTCAGGCCAAGGCCGGCCTGGCTGCGGACTACGCCGCGCAGCTCGCCCGCAGCGTCGGCAAGGTCGTATTCTTTGCCAAGCACGTCGACGTGATGGACGCTGCCGAGAAGGTCTTCGCCCAGCAGGGCCTGGGCTACACCTCGATCCGCGGCGACCAGACACCCAAGAACCGCCAGCAGAGCATCGACGCGTTCACCAATGACCCGGAGGTCTCGGTTGTTGTCTGCTCGCTGATGGCGGCGGGCGTTGGGCTCAACCTGCAGGCGTCGTCCAACGTCGTGCTGGCCGAGCTGTCCTGGACGGCGGCCGAGCAGACACAGGCCATCGACCGGGTGCACCGCATCGGTCAGGACCAGCCCGTCACTGCCTGGCGGATCATCGCGGCGCAGACCATCGACGCCCGCATCGCCGAGCTGATCGACGAGAAGGCCGGGCTCGCTGCCCGCGCCCTCGACGGTTCCGACGAGCAGGTCACGTCGTCGGTCGACGTGCAGCTCGAGGCCCTCGTCGCCCTGCTAACGGACGCTCTCAGCGAGGGTTGAGTGGGCCGACAGCCTCGGGTCCCCACCATGGGCGTGCTCATCGCGGCAACCGGCTGGCAGACGACATAGGCCCTCGTCCTGATCACGTCGCTCAGTGCCGGGCGCGAGACGCGCTTGAGTGCCCTTCGACCCGGTTCCTAGGACGCTGCTGATTTAGCCGTTGTGTCGCGGCGCGTCGGTCGCTTGTGTATTTGTTGGCTTGGGACACTTGTTTAGGGGCATTGGTAGGTCGGGTGCGCAGGGCAGATTCGATGAGGCGTCCCTGATTTTGGGTGAGCGACTAGAGCCGGGCAGTTTGTTTCGGTTACTGGCCGATCAGGGGCACGAACTGTTCCTGGACGACTACTTTGCGGACTTGTTCGCCGCGACACACTGCGGCCGGCCGACGATCCCAGCGCGGGTGGTTGCCACGGTGATGCTGCTGCAGTCCTTTG
>JAYTHM010000394.1:0-12309 GCA_043732645.1 Frankiales bacterium | reverse complement strand
CGGGCATGCGTGCCGCCCTCGAGGCGGGCAAGCGGTCGCGCACCGCAGTGCTCACCAAGCTCTATCCGACCCGGTCCCACACCGGCGCGGCCCAGGGCGGCATGTGCGCCGCCCTGGCCAATGTCGAGGAGGACAACTGGGAGTGGCACACCTTCGACACCATCAAGGGCGGTGACTACCTGGTCGACCAGGATGCGGCCGAGGTCATGTGCAAGGAGGCCATCGATGCGGTCCTGGACCTCGAGAAGATGGGGCTGCCCTTCAACCGCACCCCTGAGGGCCGCATCGACCAGCGCCGCTTCGGCGGGCACACCCGCAACCACGGCGAGGCCGCCGTACGTCGGTCGTGCTTCGCCGCCGACCGCACCGGACACATGATCCTGCAGACGCTGTTCCAGCAGTGCGTCAAGGAGAACATCGAGTTCTACAACGAGTTCTACGTCCTGGACCTGCTGCTCAATGAGGGCAAGACCGCCGGCGTCGTGGCCTACGAGCTCGCGACCGGCGAGGTGCACGTCTTCCAGGCCAAGTCGGTGCTGTTCGCGACCGGTGGCTACGGCAAGGTCTTCAAGGTGACCTCGAACGCCCACACCCTCACCGGTGACGGCATGGGGATCATCTACCGCAAGGGCATCCCGCTGGAAGACATGGAGTTCTACCAGTTCCACCCGACAGGCATCTGGAAGATGGGCATCCTGCTGTCGGAGGCCGCCCGCGGTGAGGGTGGCATCCTGCGCAACAGCGAGGGCGAGCGTTTCATGGAGCGCTATGCACCGACCATCAAGGATCTCGCGCCACGGGACATGGTCGCCCGCGCCATCTACAGCGAGATCCGCGCCGGACGGGGCTGCGGGCCCAACGCCGACCACGTCCTGCTCGACCTCACGCACCTGCCCCGCGAGGTGATCGACGCCAAGCTCCCAGACATCACCGAGTTCGCCCGCACCTACCTCGGCGTCGAGCCGTACGACGAGGGCATCCCGATCCAACCGACCGCCCACTACGCGATGGGCGGGGTACCAACCGACATCGACGCCCAGGTCCTGCGCAACAACACCGAGAACGTCCCCGGACTGTTCGCCGCCGGCGAGGTCGCCTGCGTGTCGGTCCACGGCGCCAACCGCCTGGGCACCAACTCGCTGCTGGACATCAACGTCTTCGGCCGTCGCGGTGGCCTGTCGGCCGCGGCCTACGCCAACGCCCACGACTTCGTCGAGCTCCCGGAGAACCCCACGGCCGAGGTCGAGGCGCTGCTCCAGCGGATGCGGGACGGCGGCGGCACCGAGAACGTCGCCGCGATCCGGACAGAGCTGCAGCAGACGATGGACACCAACTGCTCGGTCTACCGGACCGAGGCGACGCTCAAGCAGGCCGAAGTCGATATCGCCGGCCTCAAGGAGCGCTACCTCCGGGTCGGCGTCTCCGACCGTGGTGCGCGCTACAACACCGAGCTGCTCGAGGCCATCGAGCTGGGGTTCCTGCTCGACCTCGCCGAGTGCATGGTCGTCTCGGCGAAAGCCCGCAATGAGTCCCGCGGCGGCCACTTCCGCGAGGACTACCCCACCCGCGACGACGTCAACTTCATGCGCCACACCATGGCGTACAAGAACGTCGTCGGCAGCGAGGACGCCGTGCGTCTGGACTACAAGCCGGTCGTGCAGACCCGCTACCAGCCGATGGAGCGCAAGTACTAGTGACTGCCGTCCTCGACACCCCCGCCGCGCCAGTCGTCGCCGAGCACCAGCAGCTGGTCACGCTCAAGATCCGCCGCTTCGATCCTGAGGTCGACCCGGAGCCGAACTGGCAGAGCTTCCAGGTCCCGGTGGACAAGGGCGACCGGCTGCTCGATGCGCTACACCACGTCAAGTGGTTCATCGACGGATCGCTGACCTTCCGACGCTCCTGCGCCCACGGGGTGTGCGGCAGTGATGCCATGCGCATCAACGGCGTCAACCGGCTGGCCTGCAAGGTCCTCGTGAAAGACCTGGTCTCCAAGGCTGGCGACGAGATCCTCATCGAGCCCATGAAGGGGCTGCCGGTCCTGAAGGACCTCGTCGTGGACATGGAGCCGTTCTTCGAGGCCTTTCGGGCGATCAAACCGTTCCTCATCACCGGTGGCCACGAGCCGACCCGGGAGCGGCTGCAGTCCGCCGAGGAGCGCGCCCGCTTCGACGACTCCACCAAGTGCATCATGTGCGCGGCCTGCACCACCTCGTGCCCCGTGTTCTGGAACGACGAGAGCTACTTCGGCCCCCAGGCCATCGTGATGGCGCACCGCTTCATCTTCGACAGCCGGGACGCCGGCGCCGAAGAGCGCCTGGAGATCCTCAACGAGAAGGAGGGAGTCTGGCGCTGCCGGACGACCTTCAACTGCACCGACGCCTGCCCTCGCGGGATCCAGGTCACCAAGGCGATCCAGGAAGTCAAGCGCGCGCTGATCTTCCGCCGCGGCTGACGCGACCGAACCTACCGAAGTGCGGGCTGACGCTCCGCGCGAGGCTCGACCGGCTGGCCAGGACGGTTAGCTCGGCGCCAGCCGCGGGCACCGAGCCACAGCAGCCCGGTGCCGATCAGCAGCGCCGGTACGACGATCGCCACGTGCACGAGCAGGAAGGCCGTCGGCGCTCCGCCGTCGAAGGCCCGGCTGTCGCGCCAGACCACTCTCAGGAAGCTCGGCCACACCAACCACTGGAAGGCGCCGGCGAGCAGGACGAAGCCGGAGAGGCGGCGGGACAGCAGCATCTGCCCAGTGTGTCCGACGGGGGGCGCTGCGGCTCACCGGGTAGCCTCTAGCCACCATGCGGACTGTCTGTCGCCTGCGCGCGCTGCTGCCGATTCTCGTCCTCGTCCTGTCCGTCGGCGGGACGCTTGCGTCGAGGACGCCGGTCCACGCCGATCCGGCGCCCCCGGGTCCGCTCGGCGGTCCGTTGCTCACCGGGACCGGCGTGGTCAGCGGTGGGACGATCGCCCCACCGCCGGTGAGCGCCGCGTCGTACGTACTGGCCGACCTCGAGGGTGGGCAGGTGCTTGCCGCGAAGGACCCACACGGGCGGTACGCGCCCGCCAGCACGCTGAAGACCCTGACCGCCCTCACGCTCATCCCCCGGCTCGATCCGGCCTCGATGGTCTCCCCGGCACGCGATGACATCGCCGTCGATGGCAGCAAGGTCGGCCTGGTGACCCAGCTGTCGTACTCCGTCAAGGACCTGTTCACCGCGATGCTCGTGGTCTCCGGCAACGACGCCGCGGACACGCTGGCCACGGCCGTCGGCGGCCAGCAGGTAGCAACCGGGCTGATGAACGAGGAGGCCGTCCGGCTGCAGGCTGGTGACACCCACGCGGTCAACACCAGTGGGCTGGATGCTGCCGGCCAGGTGAGCTCCGCGTACGACCTGGCGCTGATCGCCAGGGCCGGGATGGCGCTGCCGGACTTCCGGACCTACGTCGCAATCCGGCGAACGACGATCCCGGCGCCCGGGGGGGCGACGATCGAGATCGACAACCACGACAAGCTGCTCGGGACATACGCGGGCGCGATCGGCATCAAGAACGGCTTCACCGAGGCGGCGCGGGCCAGCTTCGTGGCCGCCGCCACCCGGGACGGCCACACCCTGGTCGTGGCCCTCATGCGCGCGGACCCGGCCGTGTGGAAGGAGGCGGCCGCGATGCTCGACTGGGGCTTCGCGGCTACCGCGCGCGGCGCCCAGCCGGTCGGCCGGCTCGTCGACCCGCAGCCGCTGGCACCCGCCGCCGGCCCAGCCCGGCCCAGCCCGTCCGCCGCCGCCGCACCGCCTGCCGACGTCAGCCGGGCTCGAGCAGGATCGTCACCGGCGCTGCCGGTCGCCGGTGTCGTCGGGCTGCTCGGTCTGCTGCTGGTCGCTCTGTTGCTGGTCGGCCTGCTGCTGGTCGGCCTGCGCCGGCGCGCCGTGGTCAAGGCGCGCACCCGCCGGCGTGCCCTCGCCCGGCGCGTCCGACCGGCGCCAAACGAGGGCCTGGAGCGTCCAGCGGAGTTCTCGCCCTACCCGGTCTCGGCTCCTAGCGAGCAGGAGCCGCGCCCGGCCGTCGGGGGCTGACCACGATCAGGCCGGCGGGAGCAGCCCGATCCGTTCACGTACCGCCGCGAGCGTCTCGCGGGCTACGGCGCGGGCGCGGCCGGCGCCCTCGGCGAGCACGCCGTCCAGGAACGGCGTGTCGGCGATGAGGTCGGCGTAGCGCTCGCGTACCGGCGCGAAGAGCGCGACGACAGCCGCAGCCACGTCGCCCTTCAGGTCGCCGTAGCCCTTCCCGACGTACGCCGACTCCAGCTCGGGCACGGGGGTGCCGGAGGCGACCGACAAGATGGTCAGCAGGTTGGTGATGCCCGGCTTGTCCGGTCCCGCAACGACGTCACGACCGGTATCGGTGACCGCGCTCTTGATCTTCTTGGTGATCGCCTTGGGGTCGTCGATGACCCACAGCGTGCCGGGCCCGCCGCGGCTCGTGCTCATCTTGGCGGCTGGGTTCTGCAGGTCCTTGATGCGCTGGGCGCTGCTCTGCACGTACGGCTCCGGGACCGTCAGCGTGTCGCCGTACCGGCTGTTGAAGCGCTGGGCGAGGTCGCGGGTGAGCTCGAGATGTTGCCGTTGGTCCTCGCCGACCGGCACCGACTGCGGCCGGTAGATGAGGATGTCGGCGGCCTGCAGTATCGGGTAGGTGAAGATCCCGACGTTGCCACCGCCCTTCTCCTTGAACTGCGTCATCCGGCTGGCCTCGCCGAATCCGGTGAGGCAGCCCAGGACCCAGGCGAGCTCGGTGTGCTCGGGGACGTGCGACTGCAGGAACAGCGCGCTGCGGCCGGGATCGACGCCCATGGCGAGCAGCTCGGCGACGGTGGCGCGGGTGTTGGCGCGCAGGGCCGCCGGGTCGGGCGTGGCGGTCAGTGCGTGCAGGTCGGCGACGAAGTAGAAGCACTCCGAGGACTCCTGCAGCTGCGCCCAGTGCCGTACGGCGCCGAGATAGTTGCCCAGGTGCTTGCCGCTACCGGTCGGCTGGATCCCGGACAGGACACGGGGGCGGTGAGGCATGCCGCCGAGTGTTCCAGGTGTCCGGGTGTGCCGGACGGCCCCGGCCGGGGCAGGCTGGCAGGGTGCAGACCCCCTGGGACCTGATCGTCGTCGGCGCCGGCCCGGCCGGCTCGGCCGCCGCGCTGGGCGCCCTGCGCGCCCGGCCGGGGGCGCGGGTGCTGCTGCTGGATCGCTCGGACTTCCCGCGGGACAAGAGCTGCGGGGACGGCCTCGCGCCGCACGCCGGCGACGAGCTGGCGGCACTGGGCATTGCGCACGTGCTGGCCGACCGGGTGCCGGTGCACCGGCTGCGGCTGCGCGCCCCCGACGGCCGCGAGGTCGCCACGATCCTGCAGCGGCCGGACATCGTGATCCCCCGCACGCTGCTGGACGCCCGGCTCGTCGAGGAGGCCGTCCGCGCCGGGGCCGTTCTTGTCCGCCACCAGGTACGCACCCTGGAGGTGCTGGACGGTGTCGTCGTCCTGGACGGCAAGCTGCGCGGCCGCGCCGTCGTCGGCGCGGACGGCGCCAACGGGATCGTCCGCCGCCGGCTCGGCCTGCCACGACAGCCGGCAGGTTGCCTCGCCGTCGCGGTCCGTGGCTACGCGGCCGCGCCGCCCGGGGAGCCCGAGCAGGCCATCGTGATGGACAGCCGGGGCTGGCCGGCGTACGCCTGGTCGTTCGGTGCGGGTGACGGCACTGCCAACGTCGGCTTCGGGATGCTGCTGCCCCGGCTGAAGGCGACCGGGCGCGGCGGAAAGGCCGAGCTGTACGGCCGCCTCCGCGAGCTGATCCCCGGGCCGGAGGCCGAGCGGCTCGTGACCCACCACCTACCGCTCTCGACGTCGCGGCCTCGCCAGCCGGCCGGTCCCGTCCTGCTGGCCGGTGACGCCGCCTCGCTGATCAACCCCCTGACCGGCGAGGGCATCTACTACGCGCTGCACAGCGGCCGGCTCGCGGGGATCGCCGCCGTCACCGAGGCCGACCCCGGCACGGCGTACGCGGCGGCGTTGAAGCGTGAGCTGGGCAGGCACCTTCGGCACACCACCGCCCTGGCCCGGCTCACCGCCCGAGCGGGCGTTGTCGACGCCGGTGTCGCCGCAGCCGGCCGCTCACCCGGCGCCTTCGACGCCCTCGTCGAGGTGGGCCTGGGCCGCGGGCTGATCACCGGCCCGCTCGTGCGGGCGCTGATCGGCGAGGTGGGCCGCCGCATGGCGCGCGCGGTGACGTCGCGCCCGAGCTGAGAAGGCCCTGCTCTGCGCCGTCAGTCTCGGAGGAGGAAGGCCGGCCTGATCGTGACCGGTCGACGAACGCGGGGCCCGCGTCAGGAGCAGGCTCACCACCAGGATCGAGTCAGGACAGCTGGTCGCGCAGCACCTCGCCCTGCTTGTCCACCAGCCGCTCGACCAGCGGCGCGAGGAAGCTCTCGATCCGGCCGCCGAGCAGCGGCACCTTGACCCGGACGCTGCCCTCGACGTGCCACCGGCAGCCGGTGGCCGTGGGCTCGATCGTCATACGCCCCTCGATGGTGCCTGGACTGCCCGGGAACGAGGCGTTCCAGGTGCCTCGGCGTACGCCGTTCGCCGCGGGCTCCCAGACGTCGGTCTGGGTGACCCGGCCGTCCTCGGGGGTGAAGGCCTGCATGAAGCCGGGGATGCCGTCCGGCAGCAGTCGGGTCACCACCATCGTGGCGCCACCGGCGGGCGTGGGCTCCGCGGAGACCAGCGTGCTGGCGTCGTGCAGCGCCGCGGCTTGAGCCTGCGGCCAGGCCGGCCCGGTCAGCAGTCGCCAGGTGGTCTCGACGTCGGCCGGTACGTCCACGCTCGTCGACAGCGGCTTGGCCATCGTCAGAACTCTGCGAGCGCGGCGTTGAAGGTCGCGCTCGGGCGCATCACCGCGTCGGTCTTGGCCCGGTCGACGTAGTAGTAGCCGCCGAGGTCCACCGGAGAACCCTGGACCGCGTCCAGCTCACCCACGATGACGTCCTCGGCGGCCGCGAGGCGCGCTGCCAGCGGCGCGAAGAGCTCAGCCGCTGCGGCGTCGTCGGTCTGCGCGGCGAGCGCCTGCGCCCAGTACAGCGCGAGGTAAAAGTGACTGCCGCGGTTGTCGAGCTGGCCGACCTTGCGCGAGGGGGACCGGCCCTGCGCCAGCACCTGCGCGGTGGCCTGGTCCAGCGTCGAGCCCAGCAGTGCGGCGCGCGCATTGCCGGTCTGGTCCGCCAGGAACTCCAGGGACACCGACAGTGCCAGGAACTCCCCGAGGGAGTCCCACCGCAGGTGGTCCTCCTTCACCAGCTGCTGCACGTGCTTGGGCGCCGAGCCACCGGCACCGGTCTCGAACAGGCCGCCACCGCTCATCAACGGCACGATCGACAGCATCTTGGCGCTGGTGCCCAGCTCCATGATCGGGAACAGGTCGGTCAGGTAGTCGCGCAGCACGTTGCCGGTGACCGAGATGGTGTCCAATCCGCGGCGGGCCCGATCCAGGGTGTACCTGGTGGCCGCGCCGACCTCCATCACCTCGATCGTCAGGCCGTCGGTGTCGGCGTCGGCGAGGCCCGCGCGGACCTTCTTGAGCACCTCGGCGTCGTGGGCCCGGGTCTCATCGAGCCAGAACACGGCCGGTACGCCGGTGGCGCGGGCCCGCCCCACGGCCAGCTGTACCCAGTTGCGCACCGGCGCGTCCTTGGTCTGGCAGGCCCGCCAGATGTCGCCGGCCTGGACCTCGTGGCTGAGCAGCACGTCGCCGTTGCCGCCGACGACGCGGACGGTGCCCGACCCGGCGATCTCGAAGGTCTTGTCGTGGCTGCCGTACTCCTCGGCCTGCTGCGCCATCAGCCCGACGTTCGGGGTCGTCCCCATCGTGGCGGGGTCAAAGGCGCCGTGCTCCCGGCAGAACGCCACCGTCTCGGCGTACAGCGGCGCATAGGAGGAGTCGGGGATGACGTACTTGGTGTCCTGCTGCTGATCGTGGGCGTTCCACATCTGGCCCGACGCCCGGATCGCGGCCGGCATCGACGCGTCGATGATGACGTCACTCGGGACGTGCAGGTTGGTGATCCCCCGGCTCGAGTCGACCATCGCCAGCGCCGGGCCGCTCTCGTACGCAGCCTGGACGGCCCGCCCGATGGCTGCCCGGGCAGCTGAGGGAAGGCGTTCGACCGCCGCCAGCACGCTGGCCAGGCCGTCGTCGGGGTCGCCGCCCACCGACGCCAGCTCCTCGCCGTACGAGGCGAAGACAGCCGGGAAGAACTGCTCGACCACATGGCCGAAGATGATCGGGTCCGAGACCTTCATCATCGTGGCCTTGAGGTGCACCGAGAACAGCACGCCCAGCGCCTTGGCGTCCGCCATCTGGGCAACGAGGAAGGCCTCGAGCGGGGCCTTGCGCAGCACGGCGGCGTCGACGATCTCGCCGGCCAGTACCGGCAGTGCCGCCTTGAGCACGGTGACCGTGCCGTCGGGGGCGATGTGCTCGATCCGCAGCGTCGTCGCCGCGGGCAGGGTGACCGAGGTTTCGGTGTGCCGGAAGTCCCCGTCGTCCATCGTCGTCACATGCGAGCGGGAGTCGGGTGACCAGGCACCCATCGGGTGCGGGTGCGCGCGCGCGTACCCCTTGACCGAGGCGGGCGCCCGGCGGTCGGAGTTGCCCTCGCGCAGGACCGGGTTGACGGCGCTGCCCTTGACCGCGTCGTAGGCGCTGCGGGCGGCCCGCTCCGCGTCGGTCTGCGGGCTCTCCGGGTAGTCCGGCACCGGGTAGCCCGCCGACTGCAGCTCGGCGATCGCCGCCTTCAGCTGCGGCAGGGAGGCACTCACGTTGGGCAGCTTGATGATGTTGGCCTGCGGCGTCCTGGCCAGCTCGCCGAGCTCGGTGAGCGCGTCCGGCACCCGCTGGTCCTCGGACAGGCGGTCCGGGAACTGCGCGAGCACCCTGGCCGCCAGCGAGATGTCGCGCGTCTCGATGTCGACCCCGGCCTTGCCTGCGTAGGCCTGCAGGATCGGCAGGAGCGAGTGCGTGGCAAGGGCGGGCGCCTCGTCGGTGTACGTGTAGATGATCTTCATCCGAGCAGCCCGAGCTCGCGGACGGCGTCGCGCTCCTCGACCAGCTCCGCGACCGACGCGTCGATCCTGCCGCGCGAGAACTCGTCGACGGCCAGGCCCTGCACGATCTCCCACTCGCCCCCGCTGCTGGTCACCGGGAAAGAGCTGATGATGCCTTCCGGTACGTCGTAGGAACCGTCGGACATGATCGCGGCGGACGTCCAGTCGCCCTCCACGGTGCCCCTGACCCAGTCATGGACGTGGTCGACGGCAGCGTTCGCGGCCGACGCGGCCGAGCTCGAGCCGCGCGCCTCGATGATCGCCGCTCCGCGCTTGGCCACGGTGGGGATGAAGGTGCCCTCAAGCCACGAGCGGTCGCCAACCACGTCCTCGGCGGGCCGGCCGCCGATCGTGGCCTGGCTCCAGTCCGGGTACTGCGTCGCGGAGTGGTTGCCCCAGATGGTCAGGTGCCTGATGTCGTTGACGGTGGAGCCGGTCTTCTTGGCCAGCTGCGACAGCGCCCGGTTGTGGTCCAGCCGGGTCATCGCGGTGAACCGCGAGCCGGGGATGTCGGGGGCGTGCGAGGCGGCGATCAGCGCGTTGGTGTTTGCCGGATTGCCGACCACCAGGACGCGTACGCCCGGCGCCGCGCCCGCGTTGAGCGCCTCGCCCTGCGGCTTGAAGATCCCGCCGTTGGCCGAGAGCAGGTCGCCGCGCTCCATCCCGGCCGTGCGGGGCCGGGCCCCGACGAGCAGCGCGACATCGACGCCGTCGAAGGCCGCCCGCGCGTCCGCGGTGATGTCGATCCCGGTGAGCAGCGGGAAGGCGCAGTCGTCGATCTCCATCGCGGTGCCCTCGGCGGCCTTGAGGGCCGGCGGGATCTCCAGCAGGCGCAGCCGCACGGGGGTGTCCGGGCCGAGCAGCTGACCGGAGGCGATCCGGAACAGCAGCGCGTAGCCGATCTGGCCGGCGGCGCCGGTGACCGTGACGGTGGTGGGGGTCGTGCTGGCCATCGGCTGGGGCTCCGCTCGTCGACGTGTGGCTGCGGCCACGAGAGTACGAGCAGGCGGGCTCGCGGCTGCCGGCCGGGTGTCGCCCGCGACAGCTCGCCTGAGCTGCCCGGGAGCGTCACCGGTACGGCGCTACGGCTGCGGGATGGTGACAGCGAGCGCGATGACCGAGAAGCCCAGCACCAGCAGCAACGCCGCATCAAAGGCGCGGCTGCGTACCACCAGCCAGCCGGCGTGCCTGGGGGTGAGGCTCAGCCGCAGGCCGGCCGCCAGCAACAGCCCGAGCCCGACCACTCCCGCGCCGACCCGCCAGTGGCCGCCGGCTGAGGCGGCAAGCCCGGCCCCCACGATCACCAGCACCGCCAGCGAGGGCGTCTCGCGCAGCCTCATGCCCACCCTCCCGCCGGCCGCCCGCACAGCGACAGCCAAGCACCGGACGTGACCTTCGGAACCGTCCGCACCGGGGTGGGCGGGGGGCGGCCCGCGGCCCGGGCCGATGACACCGTCGACGAGCTGGTCGTGACGGAGGCGCCCGTCAAGCAGCAGCTGCCCCGGATGTACGCCAAGTTCCGGATATTGGAAGGCGCCAATCGACGCTCGCGGCTGGCCAACGAGGTCATCGGAGTCGTACGCCCGGCGTTGCTGACCGGACAGCGAGATCCGGTGTGCCGGCTGAGCGCTTCGTCCACGGGCTAGGCCCGTGCGGCAGCCCGCTCGGCGGCCTCCACCGCATTGCGGAACAGCATCGCCACCGTCGTTGGCCCCACGCCGCCAAGCCGCGGGGTGATCGCGCCGGCGACCTCGGCGCAGGCCTCGTCGACATCGGGCAGCAGCCGGCGACCTTCGTACCGGACGCCGCCGCCGATGACGGTCGCCCCGGGCGACACGTGCTCCGGGCGCAGGATGCCGGGCACCCCGGCGGCGGCGACCACGACCGAGGCCCGGCGGGTGTACCTGCCCCAGTCCGGCACCCCGGTGTGCACGACCGTGACCGCGGCGTTGGCGGTCGGCCGCTTCTGGGTCAGCAGCAAGGCCAGGGGACGGCCCAGTGTGGTGCCCCGGCCGAGCACGCAGACCTCCCTGCCGGCCACCGGGATGCCGTGGAAGGCCAGCAGCGCCTCGATGCCCGCCGGCGTACACGGCACCGGGCCCGGCATGCCGAGCGCCAGGCGCCCCATGTTGACCGGGTGCAGGCCGTCGACGTCCTTGTCGGGGTCCATCGCCAGCAGCGCGGCCTCGAAGTCGATCTGCCCCGGCACCGGGTGCTGGACCAGCATGGCGTCAACCGCCGGGTCGTCGTTGAGCTCGCAGATCGCGGCGACCAGGTCTGCCTGGGTCGCGCCGGCCGGCAGGTGCCGGTGCGGGCTGGCAAAGCCCAGCTCGACGGCGCGGTCCATCTTCATCCGGATGTATCCGGCGCTCGCGGGGTCCTCCCCGACCAGCACGGTGGCCAGTCCGGGACGGTGCCCCCGCGCCACAAGAGCGGCGATGCGGGGCGCCAGATCGGCGTACACGGCGTCGGCCACGGGGGCGCCGGGGAGCAGGCGGGCGGTCATGGCCGCACCCTAGTGACCATGGACGGCGAGCTCATCGACCACGGCGGCTGGCCGGCCGGTTTCTTCCGCCGCGACGACGAGGCGCCGGACCCGGACTTCTACGCCGCGCCGCGGTTCGTCACGCACCTCGACGAGGGTGCGGTGGCCGCTGTCGGCGAGCTGTACGACGAGCTCGGCGTGACCGGTGACGTCCTGGATCTGATGAGCAGCTGGGTGAGCCACCTGCGGAACCGGCCACGGCAACTGACCGTGCTCGGGCTCAACGCGGCCGAGCTGGCAGCCAACCCGCAGGCCGACATCCGGATCGTGCAGGACCTCAATGCCGAGCCCGCGCTGCCGATGCCGGCCGCGAGCCTGGACGCGGTCCTCAACTGCGTCTCCATCGACTACCTGGTCCGGCCGATCGAGGTGCTGGCCCAGGTCGCCCGGGTGCTGCGGCCCGGTGGGCTGTCGGTGTGCACCTTCAGCAACCGGTGCTTCCCGACCAAGGCTGTCCGCGGCTGGCTGGCCGTCGCCGAACAGGACCGGCCGCGGGTCGTCGCGGAGTACCACCGACAGGCGGGTGGCTTCGACGAGCCGGTCGTGCAGCAGCGGGTCCGCGGCACCGCGCGGGCGGACCCGCTGTGGGCGGTGTGGGCCCGCCGTTCGGACTGAGGCGTCG
>JAYTHM010000393.1:0-3888 GCA_043732645.1 Frankiales bacterium | reverse complement strand
GGCTCGCGCCGCCGCAGTGGTCCTACATGGTCGAGCACATGAACACAAGGCTGCAGCTGGCGTCCGGGCCCTTCCTGGACCAGCTTGAGGGCGCCGAGCCGCTCGCGGACGTCCTGCTGGAGGCACCCGAACGGTCGTGGGCCGCAGGCCCGTCCGGGTTGGCCGAGGACGTGACGTACCAGGTGGTGTTCACGTCGGGGACGACTGGGCGGCCGAAAGCGTCGCAGGTGGTGCATCGCGCCTCCGTGCACTCGGGGATGAGCTACCAGCGGGTGCTGTCACTCGGTCCGGACGAAGTCACTGCCGTGCTGTTCCCGATGTACTACATCTCGGCGATGCACGCGCACGTGCTCCCTGCAATGCTCGCCGGTGCTCGGCTGGTGCTGGTCGACACGCAGAGCCCCCGTGACTACGTCGAGCTGCTACGGCGGGAGGGCGTCACCTGGGCCTACGCCGTTCCTAGCTGGTGGCGGCTCGCGCTGCGGGCTGGCCTGAACGACCTCCCACGGCTGTCCCGGGTCGCTGCCGGAGGCGCGCCGTTCCCGCTGGACCTGCAGGACGGGCTTCGCGCGGCCCTGCCGGGAGTGCACCTGCACGACGTCTACGGCTTGTCCGAGACGCACTCGCCGGGTTGCATCCTGCAGGACGAGGACTTTGCCGAGCACGCCGGGACGGTCGGCCGGCCGCTGGACTGCATGGAGGCGGAGGTCCGCGACGAGAGCGGACGACGTAGCCGGGAAGGCGAAGCAGGTGAGCTGTGGCTGCGTGGCTCGCTGGTGACGACGGGCTACGCGGAGGATGCGCAGGCCACCGCCGCGGCCATCGTCGACGGGTGGTTTGACACCGGCGACATCGTCCGAATCTGCGAGCACGGCTTCGTGACGGTTCTCGACCGCAGCAAGGACATGATCAACCGAGGTGGCACGAAGGTGTTCTCGGCAGAGCTCGAGGGGCTCCTCCGACGGCATCCCCTTATCGAGGACGCGGCCGTCGTCGGCATCCCCGACGTTCTGGGGGGAGAGGCCATCGCGGCCTACCTCGTCGTGCGTGCGCCCGTGACCCCCGCCGAGGTGCGGGTCTGGGTCCGCGAGGGGATGGCCGACTACGCCGTACCCAAGGTCGTCGAGCTGGTCGAGGCGCTTCCCCGCAACGCCGTTGGCAAGACCGACAAGCAGGCCCTGCGAGCGCGGACCTAGAGTCGTCTTGTGCTTCATCACTTCTACGGCGGTGCCCGCCGGTCCCCCCTTGCTGCAGAAACCACCGCGATCCTCGACCCGGCAACCGGGCTGGGCTACGACGTCGCGCCGGTGGCGGGCATCGAGGACCTCGACGGAGCCTTCGCTGCCGCTGCCGACGCCTTCCCCGGCTGGCGGGACACCCCGCCCTCTGAGCGGATGCTGGCCCTGCTCCGGCTGGCCCAGGCCCTCGAGGACAGGGCCGAGGAGTTCGTCGACGCCGAGTGCCGCAACACCGGCAAGCCCCGGGACGCGATGCGGGCCGAGATGCCGCACGTCCTCGACGTGATCCGGTCCGCAGCGGGGCAGTCGAGGGCTCCGGAGGGCATCGCGAGCGGGGAGTACGTCGTCGGCTTCACCAGCGTGATGCGCCGCGAACCGGTCGGGGTCGTCGCACAGATCACGCCCTGGAACTATCCGCTCATGATGGCCACCTGGAAGTGGGCCCCCGCCGTCGCTGCGGGCAACACCGTGGTCCTCAAGAGCGCCGAGACGACCCCGGTCACGCCGCTCATGCTGGCCGAGCTCGCTGCCGAGCACCTGCCTCCCGGCGTCCTGAATGTCGTCTGCGGAGACCGCGGCACGGGTGAGGCGATGGTCCGCCACCCGGTGCCGGCGATGGTCGCTTTGACCGGGTCAGTGCGTGCCGGCCGCGCGGTTGTGGCGGCCTCAGCCGTCGGGCTCAAGCGACTGCACCTCGAGCTCGGGGGCAAGGCCCCGGTGCTTGTCCTCGATGACGCCGACCTGGACCTGACGGTCCAGGGGATCCTTGACATCGGCTACTACAACGCAGGTCAGTCGTGTACGGCTGCGACGAAAGTTCTTGCCTCACAGGGGATCCATGACGCCCTCGTCGAGCGGCTGGCCGCCGGTGCGCAGGCGATGCGGACCGGCGGACCCGACGAGGGCGGCTACTACGGGGCGCTCAACAACGCGAGCCAGCTGGCCAGGGTCGCCGGGCTGGTCGACCGTCGTGCCCCCCATGCCGAGGTCGTCGCGGGTGGCGCACCACTCGACAGGGTCGGGTTCTTCTACCCGCCGACGGTCGTCGTCGGGGTGCGGCCCGAGGACGAGCTGGCACGCGAGGAGGTCTTTGGTCCGGTGGTGTCGGTGACGCGGGTGGCCGACGAGGCCGAAGCCCTCAGCACGGCGTTAGCCACCGACTACGGCCTGGCGGCGTCGGTGTGGACGACCTCGGCGAGCGCTGCGGCCCGCTGCGCGAAGGCACTCGACTTCGGAGCGGTCTGGATCAACTGCCACTCGGTGCTTGCCTGCGAGATGCCCCACGGGGGCTACGCGAGCAGCGGCTGGGGGAGTGACCTGTCGGCGTACAGCCTGCGGGACTACACCCGGGTGAAGCACGTCGTGACGCGGCTCGACGGTTAGCCTGTGGCCTGCCTTCCCCTTTGTGGTGGCGTCTGGGCGACCTCGGTGGCTGGGGCGCAGATCCGGACCCCTTGTGACCACTGCTCGTCAACGGTGACGTCGCGATTGGTCGAGGCGACACCGACTGCGGCTGCACCGGCCCCATGACCGACTGGGCCGGCTTCCTGGCAGGCTTCCACGAGGACCGGCCCGGCATCACCGAGGACCTGCTCAGCCTCGCCCGGGTGGACGGTCTCACCCCGTACGCCTGGGCCGGGCAGGCCGTACCTGCCGGGGGGCAGGTCCTGGACCTGTGCTGCGGCAGCGCCCCCCTGCGTGACCACCTCACCCCCACCTCGTACGTCGGGATCGACTTGTCCGCGGCGGAGCTGGCTCGCGCGGCGGCCCGCGGTGTCCCGGTCGTCCGGGCAGACGCGACACGACTGCCGCTGGCCGACGCCTGCGTCGACGCGGTCGTGGTGTCGATGGCGCTGATGCTGGTGCCCCTTCGCCAGACCCTGACGGAGGTTGGTCGGGTCCTGCGCCCCGGGGGCGTGGTCGTGGCGACCCTGCCCGCCAGGGGACCGCTCCCGTTCGGGGACCTGCTGCGGTACGGGCGGCTCTCGCTCGCCCTGCGGGTGCGCGGCCACAGCTACCCCAACGACGCTGAGCTCGCCGACTTCCCATCGGTGGCAGGCCTTCGCGTCGTCGACGACAGTGCCCGCGTGTTCGTGCTCGACGTCGACACGGTCGCCCGCGCTGACCTCCTCCTCGATGCGCTCTACCTGCCCGAGGTCGCACCGGACCGGCTGGCTGCGGCCCGCTGGGTGGTGGCGAGATGGGTCGGCCACCGTGTCGCCATCCCCATCCGCCGGATCGTGCTGAGCCGCTGACCTACCCGTCAGTCTTTGCTAACGGTCGCGGACTGGGTACCGAGGATCTTGTCTCACGTCCGACTGATGAGCAGGTGGCGCCGGTTGAGGCGATGGTCGGGGCGCACAAGCGGGCCTGCACGCCGTATCTGGTCGGCAAGGCCGTGCTGGCCCCAAGAACGGCCACACCGTTACCCGCGAACCCCGCCCACTCTTCCGCGGCTGGTAAGCAATTCGATCCCGTCATGGCTCACCCAACTGCGGCCAGGCCGTCCCATGGGAGCCTTCCAGCAGGCCTAGACGGGCCCAGCAGGGCCTAGCAGCAATACCGTTCAATTAGATCACCACGGCTTGTTGGGGTGGGCGGTCGGGCTGGGGCCAGTCGCGGTGTCGGGCTCGTTTGACGTGCCACTTGG
>JAYTHM010000392.1:0-3894 GCA_043732645.1 Frankiales bacterium | reverse complement strand
GAGCGCCGCTGAACGGGCATCGCAGCCGTGACGAGCCGACCGAGGAGCTGGGCGGTGCCGAGGAAAAGCGGGTGGGCGCGGTCCCACGTGGTCGACAGGTCCAGGACACCGAGGACCGCGCCCGTCCCGGGTTCGGTCAGGGGCACCGAGTAGCAGACCCACCCGTGCACGGCCCGGCTGAAGTGCTCCGCTGAGTAGACCGTCGAGGGCTGTCCGGTGCGCAGCGCCAGGTCGAGGGCGTTGGTGCCTACCGAGGCCTCGTCCCACCGTCCGCCCGGGACGAAGTTGACGCGCTCGGCGGCACGGCGCATCACCCGGCTGCCCCGGGTCCACATGATCCGGCCGGTGTGGTCGGTGACGGCGGCGATCATGTCACCGTCGTCAACGACGCGGGACATGTCCTCAGCGGTGGCCTGCAGCCCGGCAGCGACCGGTCCGCCCCGCCATTGCTCGAGGGCCCGGTCGGCGTCGTCGACGGGCGCGGCCTCGACCTCGGGGCTCACCCAGGCCGCCGAACGCTGCCAGGACTCGAGCACCCCGCGGTTGAGGTCGACCGTGACTGCGGCGTCGCTGTGGCCGGTACGGACGTGCGACTCCCAGGTCCGGGCGAGCACGGTGCGCTGCTGCTTGAGCTCTGCGTGGCTCGGCACGTGACTCCCTTCGCCGCTGTGACCTGCCTCACCAGTTGAAGGTAGGTCAGAACGAGCCCGAACGCCCCTACAAGCCGCAGGTCCAGGACCAAAGGTGCGCCGGACCTGGCCATCAGGTTCGCAGAGAGGGCCGCCGTTCCTCCAGGCATGCCTGGAGGACGAGCCTGCCGCCCGTCCCGTCGTCACCCGGACGGGTAGATCAGGTGCCGGTCAGTTCGCACGGCCGGGAACCTCGTTACCGACGCCCACTTCGCGGCGCTCGCGCTCGAGACGGGCGCCGAGCTGTTCTCCGGTGACGCGGACTTTTCCCGGTTCCCTCCGCGAAGGTGCTTGTGCTTGTCGGCCGGCAGGGGCACTGTCTGCACGACCTGCTCTACCGCCACAGCAGCGGAGCTCTTCCGGCTCAGATCGTGGCAGTCGCCAGCAACCACGAGGACTTCCGGGAGCTCGTCGAGGGCTACGGGCTGGCGTTCCATCTGGTGGCCAACAAGGACGAGGCGCGGCTGCTGGAGCTGGCGGACGGTGTCGATCTCGTGGTGCTGGCGAGATACATGCAGATCCTGTCCGATGACCTCGTCTTGCGGCTGCCGGACGCCATCAACATCCACCTCTCGTTTCTGCCGTCGTTAAAGGGAGCGCGGCCCCACCACGAGGCCGACGACCGGGGCGTCAAGCTGATCGGTGCCACCGCCCACTACGTCACCGCTGAGCTCGACGAGGGCCCGATCATCGAGCAGGAGGTCACCCGGGTGTCCCACACCCACACGCCCGAACAGCTCGCCACCCTGGGCGCCGACCTCGAGACGGTCTGCCTGGCCCGGGCGGTGCGGTGGCACCTCGAGCACCGGGTCCTGCGCAACGGCAGCCGGACCGTCGTCTTCACGTGAGGCCGTCCCGGCCCTGCCGCTAGAGTGCGGTCGCTAGCGACGACAACGGAGGAAGCCGGGAAGCCGGCGCGGTCCCGCCACTGTGAGCTCCCGCACCTGGGGGCCAGCCAGACACTCCGACCGTCGATCCGTCCACCCGGGGCGCGGACCCCGAAGGAAGGCCCTCGTGTACCCCTTTAGCGCCGTCGTCGGCCTCGACGACCTGCGGCTTGCTCTCCTCGTCAACGCGGTGTCGCCGACTGTCGGCGGGGTGCTGGTCCGCGGAGAGAAGGGCACCGCCAAGTCGACCATCGTGCGCGCCCTGGCCGCCCTGCTGCCCCCGGTCGACGTCGTCGAGGGCTGCCGCTTCTCTTGCGCCCCTGCCGATCCCGACCCGATGTGCCCCGACCGCGCCGTTCACGGCGTCGCGACCGAGCGGCCCGCCCGGCTCGTCGAGCTCCCGGTCGGTGCCTCCGAGGACCGCCTCGTCGGGTCCTTGGATCTCGAGCGTGCCCTGACGACGGGGGTCTCGGCGTACGAGCCCGGGCTCCTGGCCTCGGCTCACCGCGGCGTGCTGTACGTCGACGAGGTCAACCTGCTGCACGACCACCTCGTGGACCTGCTCCTGGACGCGGCCGCGCTCGGCACCTCCTACGTGGAGCGCGAGGGCGTGTCCGTGCGGCACGCCGCCCGGTTCCTGCTGGTCGGCACGATGAACCCCGAGGAGGGCGAGTTGCGCCCGCAGTTACTTGACCGCTTTGGGCTGACCGTGGAGGTTTCGGCGACCCGCGACCCCGTCGAGCGCGCCGACGTCGTCCGCCGCCGCCTCGCCTACGAGGCCGACCCGGCTGCGTTTGCTGCGTGCTGGGCCGCAGCGGACGCCGCGCTGGCGGAGCGGATCGCGGTCGCTCGGGACCTGCTGCCCAAGGTTGTCCTGAGCGATCACTCCCTGCGCGAGATCACGACCGTGTGCGCCGCTTTCGACGTCGACGGCCTGCGCGCCGACCTGGTGACCGCGAAGGCCGCGCTGGCGCTGGCCGCGTGGGCCGGTCGCTCCGAGGTCACCACCGAGGACGTCCGTACTGCGGCCCGCCTTGCCCTGCCGCACCGTCGCCGCCGTACCCCGTTCGAGGCCCCCGGTCTCGACGAGGACCAGCTGTCGCAGGCACTCGACTCGGTCGAGCCCGAAGGCCCCGACGACGCCGGCCCCGACGGCGGTGGCGCCCCCCCTGCTACGTCCTACGAAGCAGCCCCGACAGCTGGCGTGGATGCTAGGACGCAAGGGGCTGAGGGTGGCGCTGACGGCCCCTCAACCTCCGCCGCGTCCTACGAACGACCCCCGACGTCGAGCCCGGGGGATAGGGCGCAGTGGAGTGCGGAGGCGGGGGAGACGTTCCAGGCCCGCCGGCTCGAGGTCCCTGGGGTGAGCCGTGACGGTGCCGCTGGACGGCGTTCGCGCACGCAGGGCGGCACTGGTCGCCTCACCGGAGCGCGCACAGCGAGCGGCCGGCTCCAGTCGCTGCACCTGACCGCCACCCTGCGGGCCGCCGCGCCGCACCAGCGGGCGCGTGGCCGACAGGGCGCCGGGGTCACGCTGCGGGCCAGCGACCTGCGGGAGGCGGTCCGCGAGGGCCGCGAGGGCAACCTGGTGCTGTTCGTCGTCGACGCCTCCGGATCGATGGCGGCCCGGCAGCGGATGAGCGCCGTGAAGGGCGCCGTCCTGTCGCTGCTGACCGACGCCTACCAGCGGCGCGACAAGGTCTCGCTCGTCAGCTTCCGGGGTCACACCGCCGACCTGCTGTTGCCTGCGACGTCGTCGGTCGACGCGGCCGCCGCCTGCCTGACCGACCTGCCCACAGGTGGCCGCACCCCGCTGTCCGCCGGACTGCTCCGGGCGACGGAGGTGCTGCGGGTCGAAGCGGTACGTGACCCCTCCCGTCGGGCCCTGGTCGTCATCGTGACCGACGGGCGTTACACCAGCGGACCCGCGCCGGAGCTGGCTGCAGCGCACCTCGCGCGGTCCGGCGCTGCGTGCGTCGTCGTCGACTGCGAGAGCGGCCCGGTGCGGCTTGGACTGGCCGCTGAGCTTGGTGTCCTGCTGGGCGGGGTCGCCCTGCGTCTGGAGGAGCTGTCTGCGGACGCGCTCACCTCCGTCGTGAAGGCCGCCTAATGCCGCAGGGACAGCCGTCCGTCGTCCCCGAGGACGGGATGACCACGCGGCAGCGACGCAACCGGCCGCTGGTCGTGGTGCACACCGGCCAGATGAAGGGCAAGTCGACGGCGGCCTTCGGGCTGGCACTGCGTGCCTGGAACCAGGGCTGGTCGATCGGGGTGTTCCAGTTCGTCAAGAGCGCGAAGTGGAAGGTCGGCGAGGAGCA
>JAYTHM010000391.1:0-12369 GCA_043732645.1 Frankiales bacterium | reverse complement strand
CGCACCCGCTCCAGGGAACCGGCATCTTCAGCCGGCACGAGGACGTCCTGGCCGAGCAACCCCAGGTGCCTGACATGGCCGGACAGGGGGACCGTGCTGAGCAGGGAGCCCGACCTCGTGTCGACGAGCGCCAAACCGCTCGGTGCCCTGACTCCGACGGCGGCGAGGTGGCTGAGAGGGTCGATGACGACGCCTTCCGCCTCGTGTCCGACCGCGACGAGCCGCCCTGCTGGGGTCGTGGTCACCGGGGGCGCCTTGGCGGGCTCCGCGGCCTTGCCGCTCGATCCGTTGCTGCCGCAGGCGGCCAGGGCCACGGACAGGAGCAGCGTCCTGACGACCGCTCTGATCGGCACCCTCATCGACGCTGACGGACCTGCCGGAGGACTACGCCGAGGGTGGCCACGAGCACCACGGTCCCGACACCGACCGCAAGCCCGGTCGGGTAGTCGCGAGGCAGGACCGACGGGTTGTCGGCTTTCGCGCCGAAGCGGCCCAGGCCCGGGATCGCCACCAGCAGCAGGACGGCACTGACCAGCCAGGCACCCTGTACGGCGCTGCGGACCCGTGTCGGCACGAGCCGACGGGTGACGACGCCGAGTGCAAGGACGACCGGCGCGAGAACAAGGTCGTGGGCGAGCGCCGCGACGACCAGCAGCTCTGCCCAGCGCAGCGGGTTGGTGTCGGCACCGAACAGCTCACCCCACAGCCCGAAGACGATCATCGCGGAGCCGGCCGCGTAGAGCGGCCAACGCCACCTGGACGGCGGCGGTTTGTCGAGGCTGCTCACAGGACCACGACCCGGTTGACCCACTTGGTCTGCAGCACGCCGGGCCGGTTGGGGGCGATCAGCCGCAGCGGGAAGCCGTGGTCGGCGTGCAGCTGTTCGCCGTTGAGCAGCAGCGCCAGCAGCGTTAGGTCGTCCCGGCTGTGGGCGGACGTGACGATGCTGCTGCGGTAGCGGCCCCTGGCCTGCAGCGAGTCCACCCGGGTGGGGCGGTAGCCGTCGCTGCCGACGAGGGCGAGCACGTCCTTGAGTCGGACCCCTGTCCACTTTGCCTCGGCGCTCCAGCCCTCCACGCAGGTGATCGGCAGGTTCACCGTGTGTTGTGGCATCCCCTGCAGGTCAGCCAGAGTCAGCCTCAAGGGCGTCCTGCCCGAGCTTCCGGCGACCGTGAGCTGGTAGCCCGCGACCACCTGCGTGCCGGCGGCCCGGGCCGTCTTGTTGACGGGGATGCCCTGGGGTCCGTCGTCGGGGCGTCGGGGCGCCAGGACTGACAGGCCCGACAGCGGTGAGAGGCTCTGCCCGACCGTGGCGAGCACGACGGCGCCGCTCGCGACCCCGGTCGTGGTGAGGAAGCCCCGTCGCGACAGGCCGCTGCCCACCGGTTCGGGGTCGTCGACGAGCGACTGCTTCGACAACCCCCTACGGGCCACCGCGATCTGGGAGCCGACGTGCACGGTCAGTGCACCGATGACGACCCAGGCCGACCAGTAGTGAACGGTGGTGAAGAAGAACCCGAAGGCGTACCACTGGAAGATGTTCATCACCCCGGTGGCGAGCTGCAGGACCGAACCCCCGACGAGCAGCAACAGCACGCCCCGCTCGGTGGCGTGCCGCAGGTTCTTCATCGGCGGCCATTCAAACAGCTGGGGGTAGACCGTGAAGAGCTTGGCCAACAGCAGGGGGACTGCGGCCAGGCCGGTGGTGACGTGCACTCCCTGGGTGACGCGGTAGAGCCAGCTCGGGTGCGCCGGCACCGTGAACCACGAGGGCGGGTGCTGGACGAAGTGTGACCACAGGCCGGTCAGCATGCACAGTGTGAACGTGACCCCGAGCCACAGCCCGAGCCAGCTAGCTACCCGCTCGCTGTGCAGGCGCGACGTGAACGCCCCCTCCTTGAGCGGGCCGACACGGAGGATCTCCGGGGGGACCGGGAGGCGCTTGAGGGTCGGGTCCTTCAGGGTCGTGCCAGCGCGGCGAACCATCTGCCGGTTTCCTTCCACTGCTGGGTGACGTAAAGCCCTGCCGCCTCGGCCACGACCTCGGCATGGTCGGCAGAGACATGGGCCCACGGGAACCAGTTGCTGGCTGTGCCAGCATGCTCGACACGGACCTGCACCTGCCCGCTGGGCGTGCCCGGAGGGTCGAGCTCCACGAGTACGACGCCGTCGACGGCCAGAAGGTCCTTCAGGCGGGCCAGCAGCCCTACCGGGTCGCCACCGATCCCGACATTTCCGTCTGCCAGCAGGGCAGTACCCCAGCGGCCGTGTCCAGGCAGGGCTGAGAAGATCGACCGGGCCAGGACCAGGGCTCCGCGTGAACGAGCCAGCGCGACGGCGCCGGGGGCGATGTCCACGCCCAGCGCCGGAAGTCCGCACGAGGCCACGGCGACCGTCAGACGCCCGGGGCCGCAGCCGACGTCCAACGTGGCGCCCCGGCAGCGCGCGAGCAGGCCCTCGTCACCGGCGACGTGCGTGGCCGTCCAGGTGCCCACGGGCAGGGTCCGGGTGCTGCCGTCCCGGTACCGCAGGACCAGTGGCGGGGCATCGGTCGCCAGACCAGCGGTGTAGAGGTCGACGGCGGCCGTCATGGCAGGATGACCCGAACGGCACAGGCAAAGCGACCTTTGGGCGCGAGCTCCGCGACCTGCCGCAGGTCGCCCACCGTGTCGACGTCCTGCAAGACCGGCAGGTCCACGAGGGTCAGGCCTGCATCGAGGATGCGTCGGCGTTGCACGGCACCTGTGTCGTCGCGACTGGTGACCACCCCGCGAACGAGGTGCGGCTGTGGGTGGCGAAGGCCCAGGCACCACCAGCCACCGTCCTCGGCCAGGCCGAGGACGGCGTCCACACCAGGGGAGAGCAGGGTGGCCAGGGCCTTCTCGAGCAGGACTTCCGTCAGCTGAGGCGTGTCCATCCCGATCAGGAGCAGGGGGACCGGTCGGTCCTTCCAGGCTTGGTCGAAGGCGGCGGCCAGCCGTGCGTCGAGGGGTCCTGAAGCTTGCAGCTGCACGGCGAACCCAGGCGCGTCGAAGGCGCCATCGAGGACCAGGACGCGATGGTCCACCTCCGTTCGGCGTACAGCATCGAGGGTGTCCTCCAGAGCGGCGCGGGCTATTGCGGCAGCTTGGTCGGGCGTCAGGTGCGGCGAGAGGCGGGTCTTCACCCGACCGGCGACGGGCTGCTTCGCCAGGACGAGCACCTGCGCAGCGGTCATACCGGCGCTCCGACGGCGAGCAGGCGACCGTCGGTGACGCCGACGACCAGCAGCCCGTCGCCCAGAGCTAGGTAGCTGTCGATCGTCGCCACCGCATTGAGGTAGCACAGCTCTTTACCCGAGGCGTTGACGGCGTGCAGGTGACCGGAGCGGGTACCCCAGTAGACGGCGTGCTTCGCGTCGATGACAGGCGAGGTCCAGACCCCGATCGAGCGGTTGTCCGCGGGTCTTTTCGTGGGGCTGAGATAGCGGGCACGCAGCGTGCCTTCGCTGCTGGCCGCGTAGATCGTGCCACCGGGACCGATGACCGGCCCGGGTGTCACGTTGCCCCGAGCAGGACGGCGACGGCGAGGGTCAGTCGGTGCATGTCCACGACGGTAGGCATCCCAGGCGTCGGGGGCACCCTGGAAGCGATGACGGCCCGGTGACGTCCGCAGCCGGGAGGGGCGCTCCGGTCGCCGTCCCCCTAGCGTGGGGCCGGACAGGATGAGAGGGTCACAGCCATGACGCAGGCGGTCGAGCGACAGCGCGTGCTCGTGGTCGACGACGACCCGACGGTGAGCGAGGTCGTGGGCCGCTACCTCGAGCACGCAGGTTTCGCGGTGGCCGTCGTGGCGGACGGCCGGGTTGCTCTGGACAAGGCGCTCGCCGACCCTCCTGACCTGGTCGTGCTGGACCTGATGCTTCCAGGGCTCGATGGCCTCGAGGTCTTCCGCCGGCTGCGCGCCCAGGCCCCTGTCCCCGTCGTGATGCTCACCGCCCTGGGTGACGAGTCGGACCGGCTCGTGGGCCTCGAGCTCGGAGCGGACGACTACGTCACCAAGCCCTTCTCGCCCCGTGAGCTGGTGCTGCGTGTGCAGTCCGTGCTGCGCCGCAGCACGGGTCCGCTGGCACAGACTCAGGGCACGGTCCTGCGCGACGGCGACCTCGTGGTCGACGTCGCGGCACACCACGTCCTTCGCGGTGGCAAGTCGCTGGCGCTGACCGCACGGGAGTACGACCTGCTGGTGTTCTTGCTCCAGAACCCCCGGCAGGCGTTCAGCCGTGAGCAGCTGCTCAAGCAGGTCTGGGGATGGGAGTACGCCGACCACTCCACGGTGACCGTCCACGTGCGGCGCCTGCGCGAGAAGGTCGAGCCCGACCCCCGCGACCCCACCCGGGTGATGACGGTGTTCGGTGTCGGCTACCGCTACGACCCGACACCTGTCGCCGGCGCTGAGGAGGTCGTGTGATCCCCGACCTTCTGCTCGTCGTCGGCATCTCGCTTGCGTGCTCCCTGGCGGTGGCGGTCGGCGGGTTGCTGGTGCTGCGGGCCATCCGGCAGCGCTCGCTGGTGCTGTCCTTGGCGGTCGTCGCGCTGGTCAGCGTGGGTGCTGTCCTCGCCGGGGCCCTCGGTGCGGCCCAGGCGATGTTCTTGTCCGATCACGACCTGTCGGTCCTGCTCGTCGTGGTGATTGTCGCCGGCTCGGTCGGCATCGTCACCGCCGTTGTCCTCGGCCGTGCTGTGGTCGCCGGGAGCCGCGCCCTCGGGGTTGCCGCGGCCGGCATCGGCGACGGCGGCTACACCCCGACCGGTTGGCCGCTGAGCGCCGAGCTCGCCACCCTGGACAGGCAGCTCGCCGAGACCAGTGCCCGGCTCGAGGCGTCCCGCGCACGGGAGCGGGCCCTCGAGGCCTCGCGCCGTGAGCTGGTGGCCTGGGTCAGTCATGACCTGCGGACGCCGCTCGCCGGGATCCGCGCGATGGCGGAGGCACTAGAGGACGGGGTCGTGACCGACGACGAGACGGTGGGTCGCTACCACGCGGGACTGCGCCGGGAGGCCGACCGCCTGGCCGCGATGGTGGACGACTTGTTCGAGCTGTCCCGCATCAACGCCTCTGCGCTCCAGCTGTCGCTGCAGGAGGTCTCGCTCGCCGACGTCGTCAGCGACGCGCTGGCGTCCGCGCATCCGGTGGCGACAGCCAAGGGCGTTCGCCTGGTCGGAGGCGCCGCCGAGGGGCTGCCTTTCGTCGAGGGCAGCCTGCCCGAGCTCGGCCGGGTGCTGCGGAACCTGCTGTCCAACGCGATCCGGCACACGCCCGCGGACGGGGTCGTGTCGATCCAGGCCGGCTCCGATGAGCGGTCGGCCTTCGTCGAGGTCGTCGACGCGTGCGGTGGCATCCCCGCCGACGACCTGCCCCGCGTCTTCGACGTCGCCTTCCGCGGTACGGCGGCCCGCACGCCCGACGACGACGGCGGCGCCGGCCTGGGGCTTGCCATCGCCCGGGGTCTCGTTGAGGCGCACCGCGGGGAGATCACCATCGCCAACGCCGGGCCGGGTTGCCGGGTTCTGGTCAGGTTGCCGGAGGCAAGCCAGCCGACCGCTGACCTCGAGCCCGCCTGAGTTCTCAGAGGGTGCGCAGCACCCGGCTCATGTCCTGCACGGCTCCCACGGTCCCGCGCACCGTGCCGGTGACCTTCGACCGCCCGGTCCGCGGCAGGTAGTCCACGTCGACCTCGACGACGGTCCAGCCCAGTCGGGCCGCCCGGACCACCATCTCCAAGGGGTACCCAGAGCGTCGGTCCTCGATCCCCAGCGAGAGCAGAGCTTCTCGTCGTCCGGCCCGCATCGGACCCAGGTCGTGCAGGTCATAACCGGTTCGGCGGCGCAGCCGTCGGGCGAGCTCGAAGTTGCCGAGACGGGCGTGCAGGGGGAAGGCCCCGCGAGTGGTGGGTCGACGACGGCCGAGGACCAGGTCGGCCCCGGCGAGCAGCGGGGCGACGACCCGGGGCAGCTGCTGCGGGTCGAGCGAGCCGTCTGCGTCTAGGAAGCAGACGAGGTCGTCGGTCGCCGCAAGCAGGCCCGCGTGGCAGGCAGCGCCGAAACCCTTGGGCCGAGCATCGACGACCGTCGCGCCCAGGCTTCGGGCCACGTCCGGCGACCCGTCGGTCGACTCGTTGTCGGCAACGATCGCTTGGTACCCCAGGGGAAGTCGACCGATCACCCACGGCAGCGCAGCCGCCTCGTCGAGGCAGGGCAAGACGACGTCAGGCACGAACGACAGCCGCTCGCAACGGTGCCGTGGCAAGCTCTTTCATGCCGTCGGCAAAGGCCACAGCCGCCGTGAACCCCAGCTCGGCGCGGGCCCTGTCGGGGGAGGCCACGACGTGGCGCACGTCGCCGAGCCGGTACTCCCCGGTCACGACCGGGGCCGGCCCGCCGAACGCCTCCGCCAGCGCACCCGCCATCTCGCCGACGGTGTGTGGCGCCCCGCTGGCAATGTTGTAGGCCCTCAACGTGCCGGGCGTCCCGCCGTCGAGGGCGAGCAGGTTGGCGCGGGCTAGGTCGCTGACGTGCACGAAGTCCCTGGCCTGTCGCCCGTCCTCGAAGACCCGGGGGGGCTGGTCCTTCTCCAGGGCACTGCGGAACAGGCTGGCGACGCCCGCGTACGGCGTGCCCTGGGGAAGGTGCGGTCCGTAGGCGTTGTGGTAACGCAGCGCGAGCGCCGTACCGCTGCTGGCCCGGGCCCAGGCGGCGGCGAGGTGCTCCTGGGCGGTCTTGCTCGCGGCGTAGGTGTTGCGTGGGTCCAGGGGCGCGTCCTCGCCGACGACCACGCGTTCGAGGGGCGCGTCGCACACGGGGCAGGGTGGTTCGAAGCGCCCGGCGTCGAGGTCGGCCACGCGACGCGGACCGGGGCGGACGGGGCCGTGCTCCCTGCAGCGGTAGCCACCCTCGCCGTAGACCACCATCGAGCTCGCGAGCACCAACCGGGTGATCCCGCGCCGCGCCATGGCGGAAAGCAGGACGGCCGTGCCGAGCTCGTTGTGGGAGACGTAGGCGGGCAGGTCGTCGAGGTCGACGCCGAGGCCGACCATGGCTGCCTGGTGACACACCGCGTCGATGCCGTCCAGGGCGCTGTCGTTGAGGTGACGGACATCGGCGTGCACCCGCTCGGCGCGAGGGTCGAGGTGTTCGGGCCAGCCCGCGGCGTGCACCTGCGGGAGCAGTGCGTCCAGGACGACGACCTCATGGCCTTCGTCGAGGGCGGCGCTGACGATCGCGGCGCCGATGAAGCCGGCGCCGCCGGTGACAAGGAGTCTCACCCTTGAAGGCTCGCTGCCTCGGGGTGTGCGGGCAAGCGGGAGTGCCGCGCGTCACCGCATCGTGATGTGGTTCTGTCAGGGTGTGACCTCAGCGACCCGCCCGGCTTCGGTGGCGAGGGGACAGGTGCAGCTGCTGATGGCTGCCTCCGCGACCAGCAGCTTCGACCGCTTCGTGACCGGTCCGCTCCTGCTGACGGTTGCGGCCTACTTCTCGGTGAGCCTCGCCACCGCCGCGTCGGTCGCCTCGACCTACTACTTGCTGTACGGCGTGAGTCAGCCCTTCTGGGGACTGTGCAGCGACCGGCTGGGACGGGTCCGCACCATGCGGCTGGCGTTGAGCGTGGCCACCGTCTCCGGCCTGTGTGCCGTGCTGGCGCCGACCCTCACGACGTTGGTCGTGGCCCGGTCGTTCGCAGGCGCGGCCATGGGGGCGGTCGTCCCGAGCTGCCTGGTCTACGTCGGCGACGCCGTGCCACTGGCCCGTCGTCAACACACCCTCACCGACCTCAACGCCGCCACCGCCGGGGGCATTGCCGTCGCCACCGCCCTCGGAGGTGTGCTGGCTGCCAGTGTGTCGTGGCGGGCGGCTTTCGCCGTACCCGTGGTGGGTTCGGCGGTGCTGGTCCTGTTGCTGCGAAGGCTTTCCGAGCCCGACCTGTCCGCTTCGGCGCAGCGAGGCGTCGGCACCGTCCTGCGGCACCGCTGGGGTCGGCGGGTGCTCGCTCTCACCCTCGTCGAGGGTGCAGCCCTGCTCGGCCTGCTCACCTATCTGGCACCCGCGGTCGAGAGCACCGGTCGCAGCGCCACCACCGCCGGCCTGGTCGTCGCCCTGTACGGCGTAGGGCTCCTGCTCGCCTCGCGCGTGGTGAAGCGGGCCGTCGGGCGCACCCCTCCAGCAACGCTGATCGCCGCCGGGACGCTGTCGCTGGTGGTCGCCTACCTCCTGGTTGCCGTCAGCCAGGAACCCCTCCCCGTCGGGGTCGCTGCGCTGCTGGTCGGCTGCGGCTGGGCCGCGATGCATTCGACGATGCAGGCCTGGGCGACTGAGGTCGTCCCTGAGGCGAGGGCCGCCATGGTGTCGCTGTTTGCGGCGATGCTGTTCCTTGGCAGCGGTCTTGCAACGGGGGCGCTCGCGCCGTTGGCGGGGGATAACCGGTGGGGCGCGATGTTCGGCACAGCAGCAGTTCTCGCCGCCGCCTTCGGGGTGGTCGCCGCCTTCACCCGAGCCCGCTTCGGCTCCCGTCGCGTGCAGGTCTAGACCCCCGGTTAGGGAGCCGTGCGCTTGCGCGTGGCTCGGCGACGCGGGCCGGGTTTCGGCTCCCCGTCGGCTTTGGGAGCGTCCCCCGCCTCCAGCGCCAGTCGTTGTTCTCCCTCTGGCATCGTTGCTACCTTTTCGGCGGACAGAGGGGGCAGGTTCTCGAGCAGCTGCTGCCCACTCTGATGAAGGCCATCGCGCAGAGCGTTCAGGATGGCCATCCCCTGGCCGGCGATACCAGCGGCAATGCTATTGATCCCATCGGCGCCGTTCAGCACCGTCACATTCGCACCCTGCAACCCGTCTGCGGCGGCCTCGGCCAGGATGGGCAGCATCGACAGCAGCTTCTGGTCCAGCGCGATCCGGCCCTCGGCCGCGTTGGCGTGCGCCGACAGCCTGGTCGCCTCGGACTGGGCGCGCGCCGTGACCAGGGTCGCTTGGGCCTCGGCCTCGGCCGGCTTGACGACCTCCGCGATCAGCTCGACCTCGCGCAGCTCTGCGTTCTTGGCGGCAACTTTCGCCTGCTCGGCCAACACCGCTTGTTGCGCCTGTGCCTCGGCCAGCGGTCCAGCAGCGGCCTGCTTGGCCTCCGCCTGGTCGATCTCTGCCTGGTACTGAGCGCGCTTCACCGCGGTTGCCCGCGCGTACTCGGCCTGGTTGCGGTCCGATTCCTGCTGGGCCATCGCGCTGGCCTGGTCAGCCGCTGCCTGGGCGATTTTGGCGGCCTGGTTGACCGTCGCCTGGTGCGGTGCCGCGAGCGCAGCGATGTATCCGCTGCCCATGTCGTCGATCTCGCTGATCTGCAGCGAGTCGATGGCCAGTCCCATCCTGGCCATCTCGCCCTTGCTCGCGTCGAGGATGTTCTCGCTCAGGGTCTGCTGGTCCCGAATGATGCTCTCCACCGTCATCGAGCCGACGATCGACCTCAGGTGTCCCGAGAAGATCCGCCGTACCAGGACCGGCATTTGCTCCTGAGCGGCCTGAAACCGGCGGGCTGCCGCGCTGATGGACTCGTGGTCGTCGCCGACCTTGAACGCGATGACGGCCTTGACGTTCAAGATGAGGCCCTGCTGGGTGATGCAGTTCTCCTCGACCTCCGCTTCTTGCATGGCGAGGGTGATCGTGGAGGACCTGGTGAAGATCGGCATCACGAAGGTCCCGTGACCGGTGACGATCCTGAACTGGACGTCGTCGCTGCCTTTGAGCTTCTTGCCGCTGATCAGCAAGGCCTCGTCCGGGTGCGGGATCTTGTAGCCGAACACGCGTGCTCCTTCGACAGCCCAGCCGGGTCAGGCAGGGGCGACAGGTGGAAAGAGTTCAGTATCACCTGTTGCGAGGACCCACCGCTCAACCTCCACCTTGCCAGGTCCGCGCGAGGCGATGACCAGGATTGGCGTCCCCACCGGGAGCTCCTCAGCTGAGTAGGCGAGGAAGGTGTGGGGAACCCCGCGGTGGACGACGCGGACCTCCCCCGGGCGCTCGCCGCCCCGGACCCGGGCGATAACGGTACCGACCTGCCCGACGTGCGACCCCTGCATCCCAGCCTCCGCCCTCGACACGTCGCGTCGGAATTCGAGGGTATATCGCCTGGGGATCAGCCAGAAGTCAGCCGTCCCGGACCAGCGAGAAGCTCCCCGCTGTCCTGCCCGGAAGCGTGGCAGAGCCGCGCCAGGCTTGTCGCGTCGGTAGCTCGGTAACGGAGCTGGCCTCGAAAGTTCTGGACTCCGAGAACACCAACCCTGACTGGGCCTCGGTGACATTGGGGAACAGCTCGACACCGAACCGGGCCTTCGGCGCTGCTGTCACGGGACAGGTCGAGCAGCCGTCCAGCACGCAACTGCTGCCAAGACCTCAAGGACGTCGCCGGCTGCCCCTGCTACTCGGAGGCTTTCGTCGGGTCCGATGGTTGGGACTCCCGGGCCGCCGGGTCCTGCCCGTAGAAGCGCAGGAGCACGTCGTACAGGGCGGGCTCGAGCCCCTGGAGCTCCCGTGGCTGATCAAAGAACAACTCGGTGGCGACGGAGAAGAACTCGCCGGGGTTCGTCGCGCCGTACCAGCGCAGCGGCGGCCGTGGCACGCCAGCCACGAGGTCGTCATAGACCTCCGAGCAGACGAGTACCCAATCAGCCCGGAGCTCACGAGCCAGTACCGGTGTCCCGTCGACGACGCCGTCGAGCATGTCCAGCTTGTGCGCGAACTCGTGCAGGACGACGTTCGCGCCGGGCTCCGAGCGGTGCGCCCCGGCGAGGGCCTGGTCCCAGGCCAGCACGACCGGCCCGCGGCCGCCCTGCGCTAGTCCGACGACAGCGAGCCGGTCTGCGCTGACCGTGCCCGCCGACGGTCCAGGACGCTCGCCGCGGGTGTGCAGTGTCGTGGGGTGGACGATGATTCCGCTGACGCCGCGGTAGTGGTCAAGGCTCAGGCCGAGCGTGAGCAGGGCGGCTTGGGCGGCGATGACGACCCGCACCGTGTCGTCGAGGGCGAAGCCGCGGGCTGCCTCCCAGGTCTTGGACGCCAGCAGCTGGTCGATGTCGCGAAGGAGGTGCTGCTGCTCGTCGGCGTCGAGCAGCGGCCAGACCGCGAGGTGCTCCGCGACAAGGGCCGGCCCGTCCTGCGGCAGGCCGTGGCGGTGGAATCGCACGACGTCAGGTCTACCTCAGCCGACTCGTCAGAGCATGCCGTCGACGCTGAGGGTGCGGTCCGCCACAAGCTGGGCGGCGTGTCGATCAGGTGGTGCCTACCTTTCAGCCCATGCCCCCTTGGCCCTGCCGGTTCGCTCCTGGCCCGGCTCGAAACCCACCACCGTCAAGTACTTGTGCCCGCGCTTGTAGGAGATCTCGTCGATCCCGATCCGCCGTAGGTTCGCGAACCGGTCGGTTGCGGCCTCCGCGTCGGCGACCACTCGGGTCACGATCGACCCGACGGTGCGCCAGGCGATCCGCAGTAGATCCCGGACCACGGGTTTCAGACAGTGTGTCACCAGCCACGCAGCAGTGTCATGAAGGCGTAAGTGTGACCGGCGCCGTGCCGAGCCCATGGGATCTGCGCGGCGGCGACCCCATGCTCGGCGCAGCTCACCTGCGGGGAGTCGGCTTCCAAGAACGCCTCGACGGTGCCCAGATCCAGCGCCCGCCACCGCCGACGACCCTCGCCCTAGTCGTAACCCGGGCAGCGTCTCCGGCACCGCCCGAAGCGGCATTTGGTCGCCTTCCTGGGCCGCACCGACACCACCACAGCCTGCTCGTCCTCGTCGAACTCCACGCCCTCGACGACCGCCGTATCCAGTCCCAGCAATCGAGCCCATAGCCTTGCCGAACGCATGCCATTCCCCTTGCCCACGATTTCGGTCTTTGACAACCAGCAACCGGAGGCGGGAAACGGCATGCGCTGCGTTCAGGCCGGCTCAGGCACCCATGGATACGTCACAAGAGCCAGTTTTCAGGCTCAGAACTCACGCAGTGTTGAGGAAGTAGCGTTGGGGTGCATTGACCGTGACTGACCCCTTGAGACCCTGATTTGCTGTTGCTATTGGGCACGCAGTGGGCTCGGCCGGTCCCGACGTGGCAGGCGGTGGCTCAGTGGCGGTTGGGCTGCCGTGCCGACCGTGCCGGTGCCGGTGAGGATCAGCCACATCACCACGGCCAGCAGCGGGCGGGCGAGGATGAAGTCGGTGAGTCTGCGCATGAACACTGCATTTCTGTGAGGGGCGCTTGGGTTGGCCCGGGCTTGCTCGACAGGCTGCTGTGCAACGGTAGGTCCGCTGTGGCCCGCGGATGCGCCGATCGGACCTACCGTTGTGGCGATAGCCGACTGG
>JAYTHM010000390.1:0-12388 GCA_043732645.1 Frankiales bacterium | reverse complement strand
GACCGGCTGGCAGCAGCAGTTGTCCGCAGCCGACTGTCCGACACGGTGCTCGCGCGCGACCCCACCTGGACGCGGGGTGTCTTGCGGGTGGCGGTTTGACGAGATTCCTTCCGCGCCCTGTCCTCGTGCGCCATGATCGCCGAGCACAGTCCCTCAGGGTTGGGGGACTTCGAGGACGGCTTCAAAAAGTTCATCCTGCGCGGCAGCGTGGTCGGCTTGGCCGTCGGTGTCGTCATCGGTGCGGCGTTCGGTGCCGTCGTGACGGCGTTCGTCACCGGCATCATCACGCCCCTCCTAGGCCTGGCAGGTAACCAGAACTTCGACAAGATGGTCGTCTGCCTCAAGGGCACCTGCCCCATCGACAGCAAGACCGGCATCAAGGCGGGCCACGTCCTGCTCTACGGCTCGGTGCTGACGGCGCTGCTCAGCTTCCTCATCATCGCGGCCGTGATCTACTTTCTGGTGGTCAAGCCGGTGCAACACCTCATGGACCGGTCGAAGACCGAGCCCGACGTCATCTCGGTCACCAAGGAGTGCCCGGAGTGCCTGTCGAGCATCCCGGTCGCCGCAATCCGTTGTGCCTTCTGCACCGTGGAGCAGCTGGACGCCAGTCACGCCTAGCCACCCCGGGCCATCGGACCGATGCGGTCTTGACCGGTCTAGACCGGTCCGTGGTGGGGTGGGACGTCCGCCAGAAGGCGCGCCGTGTCGGCATCCTCCCGTGCGCCCCGCTCCCTAGAGCGCTCGCTCGACTGCTCGTCGAACGGCTCCGGCCGTGGCTCGTTCCCCGACGGGACCGCTCCCGGCGGACCCACCGCACGTCGCCGCTTACGCGGTCGTTCCACCTCATCCACCCCTTGAGTGTGAGGGCCACCCGCCGCTCAGGTTGAGCAGCCGCCTGAAAGCAGGCACGTCATGGGGTTCCTGGACGAGCCAAAGACCTGATGGGCAAGGCAGCAGACCTGGCCGGTCCCGCACGCCCTGAGCCGTTTCCCGGCACTCACAGATGCCCCCGTGACTGTCACGTGACGGTAACCGTTTGCGAACGACGCGAGGCCGGCTTGGGGCCTCTGCAACAAGCAGGACGCCACCACGACAACGCGCGGACCATCCGGGGGGCGGCTCCACGTAGGATCGAACACTGGGTCAGCACCGGAGTTCGCTTGCGGGTTCTCTTGTTACCCCAGCCTCCGTAGCTCAGTGGATAGAGCGCCTCCGTCCTAAGGAGGGCGTCGGGAGTTCGATTCTCTCCGGGGGCACCCGATCCGAACGACCTCGCTCGGCGTGCCGACCGCCTACGAGCGCCCTACCGTGGGGCCGCGTGACGACTGCCCTGCTCTGGTTTCGACGAGACCTCCGGATCGCCGACCACCCCGCCCTGCTTGCCGCCCGTGATGCGGCCGAACAGGTGGTGCCGGTCTTCGTCCTCGACGATGCGCTGCGTGGGCCGAGCGGGCCGGCTCGCCTTGCGTTCCTGTACCGCGCGTTGCGCGACCTGCAGGACAGGACCGAAGGAGCGCTGCGGGTCGTACACGGCAAGCCCGAGACGACCCTGCCGCGGCTGGCTCAGGAGTGCGGCGCGGAATCGGTGCACGTCAGCAGCGACCACGGTCCTTACGGCCGGGCCCGCGACGAGCGGGTCTCGGTCGCCCTCGGCGACGTGGCGCTGATCGCCACGGGATCGCCGTACGGCGTGACACCCGGGCAGCTGCGCAAGGGCGACGGGTCGCCGTACAAGGTCTACACGCCGTTCCTCAAGGCGTGGCGCGAGCGCGGCATCCACGCACCCGCACTGACCCCGCGAAGCGTGCCGTGGAGCGACGGTGGGCTGGCCGCGGCGGCGATCCCGAAGGACCCGCATGTCGGCAAGCTCCCCGAGGCAACCGAGGCCGCGGCACTGGCCCAGTGGGAGATGTTCCGCGACCACGACCTCGCCGACTACGACGCGATCCGGAACCTGCCCGGGCCGGACCGGACGAGCCGGCTCTCGACGTACCTCAAGTACGGGCTGCTCCACCCGCGGACCCTGCACGCCGAGCTCGGCGTCGACGACGGGCCGCGGGTCTTCGGCCAGGAGCTGATCTGGCGCGACTTTTACGCCGACGTGCTGTGGCACCACCCGCGCACGGCCCGCGAGGACCTGACGGACGCCCTGAGGTCCTTGGAGTACGACGCCCCCGGTCCGTCTTTCGAGGCGTGGAAGCAGGGGCGGACCGGCTTCCCGATCGTGGACGCGGGGATGCGGCAGCTGCTCGAGCAGGGCTGGATGCACAACCGGCTGCGGATGATCGTGGCGTCCTTCCTGACCAAGGACCTGCACGTGTGGTGGCGGTACGGCGCGGCGCACTTCATGGAGCACCTCGTCGACGGCGACCTCGCGAGCAACCAGCACGGCTGGCAGTGGACAGCAGGTACGGGCACCGACGCGTCGCCGTACTTTCGCGTGTTCAACCCGGTGCTGCAGGCCCTGAAGTTCGACCCCGACGGCGACTACGTACGCCGGTTCGTGCCCGAGCTCCGCGACGTGGCCGGGTCCGCCGTGCACGAGCCGTGGGCGCTGTCCCCACCGCCACGGGACTACCCCGGGCGGATCGTCGACCACGCAACCGAACGCCAGGAGACTCTGGACCGCTACCAGCGGGCCAAGATCTGACCATGCTGGACAATGAAGGCATGACGGATGTCGATGCCCCCCGCACCGAGCTGCACCCAGGGGTCGAGGTCCTTGCTGCGCAGAGCGAGACCCGGGGCGTCGTGCTGGTCCTACCCGGCGGCAAGGCGGACAGCTTGGACCCGTCCCTGCCGTCGCACCTGAGCCGCCGCCGGATGGTGCCGTTCGCAGAGCACCTGCACGAGCAGGGGGCCGGCCACGGCGTCGCCGTGTGGAAGGTGCAGTACCGCTACCGCGGGTGGAACGGCACCGACCGCTCGCCGGTCCACGACGCGCAGTGGGCCCTGGACGAGGTCCGTCGCCGGCACGGCGAGGTGCCCGTCGTCCTGCTGGGGCACTCGATGGGTGGTCGGGCTGCGGTGCACGTCCTCGGCGACCCGTCGGTGGTCGGTTTCGTCGGGCTCTGCCCCTGGCTGCCGGACGAGCCGGTCGACGGGGCCAAGGGCAAGCAGGTCGTCATCGCACACGGCGTCGTCGACCGGTGGACGAGCCCGCGACAAAGCCGCGCCTGGGCCGACGAGGCGTCGTTGATCACCCAGTCGCTGCTCTACGTGGGGGTGCGCGAGACTGGTCACTTCATGATCCGGCGCGCCAGCCTGTGGAATGACTTCGCCCTGCTCAGCCTGCGATGGCTCGGCGTCGACCCATCCGTCGGACAGGTGGCGACGGACCTCCTGGCACAAGCGGCAGCGGGCGCGACCACGCTCACGATCTAGCCCTCCCCCGCCCCTTCCCGGACGGTCCCTGACGTGGCTTTGCACGACTCCCCCGCCGCGTGGCCGTCGTGGGCAGGGCGTCGGCACCCCGTCGTACCCCGTTCCCCAACCTTGGAGAAGAGCTCGTGAGCGTTTTTGACACCGGACGATATGAGGCCGTCGCGGCCATAAAACACTCCAACCGCGAGCTGTGGCCCGACATCGACGTCCACCAGTTCGTCGTCAGCAAGCCCGCGCTGCCGATGTCCCGCTCGGGCGGGTGAGCTCTGCCGGCAACACCCGCCCGCGGCGGATCGAGAAGAACCGCGCCTACCGCGTCATCGTCGCGGTCGGCACAGTCTTCCTGCGCCTGATCGCGGTACGACGTGACGTCCGCGGACTGTCCCACCTACCTGCGGGCGGCGGCGTGGTCCTGGCGATCACGCACTTCGGCTACCTGGACTTCGTGCTCGCCGAGTGGGCCGTCTTCGGCCACCAGCGACGCTACGTCCGCTTCATGGCGACGCTGAAGTCCTTCCAGCACCCGATCGCCGGACCACTGATGCGCTCGATGGGACACATCCCCGTCGACCGCTCGGCGGGCGCCAGCGCCTACCGGTTCGCGATCGACGCCCTGCAGCGCGGCCAGTTGGTCGGGGTCTTCCCCGAGACGCGCGTCTCGCGGTCGTTCACCCTGCTTCCGTTCAAGAACGGTGCCGCCCGGATGGCAGCGCGGTCGGGCGTACCGATCGTGCCGTGCGTTATCTGGGGCAGCCACCGCATCCTGACGCGGACCCACACGACGTCGCTCCGCAAGAGCCGTCGCACCCCGGTGACGATCAGCTTCGGCGAACCGCTGACGGTCGGACCCCAGGACGACCCGTCGGTCGTCACGCAGGCGCTACGGGTCCAGATGGAGGCGATGCTGGCCGCCGTACAGGCTGATTACCCGGTCGACGGCACCGGGGCGTGGTGGCAGCCGGCCCACCTCGGTGGGACCGCTCCTGGTGAGGACCTGGCCCGCGAGCTGGATGCTGCAGACGGGCCGTAGTCCTGCCCGGCCCGCTGTACGGTCGGGCCCATGTCCCTGCTCACGATCGACGGTCGCTTCAACGGACCGCCCACGTCCGGCAACGGCGGCGTCACCTGTGGGCTGCTCGCCGCGTTCGTCGACGCGACCGCCGTACAGGTCACCCTGCGGCTGCCTCCACCGCTTGACACTTCGCTCCAGGTCACGCAGACCTCGGACAGCGCCACCCTGTACGACGGGGACGCCCTGGTCGCCGAGGCCGTCCCCGGAAGGCTGTCGGTCACCCCCCTGGTGGCTGTGTCGCTGGCTGACGCGACCGCTGCAGCCGGGCGCTTCGTGGGCTACCAGGGCCACCCGTTCCCGACCTGCTTCGTCTGCGGTACCGCCCGCTCCGACGGCCTGGGGCTCTACGCAGGGCCCGTGTCCGACGGCCATGTGGCCTGCGCGTGGACCCCCTCCGACCACACCGTCCCGATGGTGTGGGCGGCCCTCGACTGCCCGGGTGGCTGGTCCGCGGACCTACCAGGCCGCCAGATGGTCCTGGGCCGGATGACGGCTCGCATCGACGCCCTACCTGTCGTGGGCGAGCCGCACGTCGTCCAGGGCTGGCTGCTCGGGGGCGAGGGTCGAAAGGTCCAGACCGCCTCGGCGCTGCACACTGCCGACGGCACGCTGCTCGCTCTTGCCCAGGCCACCTGGATCACGATGGCCTGAGCAGAGGGCCGACAGGAGGCCCCGCACGAGGCAGGGGCGACGTGGAGGGTCGGGTGAATCAGGTTGGTCAGCTGCCTTGGTCCATGCTCCACATCTGCCACTGTGTGGTGCGAACGCGGCGAGGTTGCTGAAGTACCGTCACCACAGCGAACGCGACATCTTCTGGCCGCAGGTAGTCCGCCAGTGCGGGGTCGCCCTCAGTTCGCCCAGCGCCGATCGCGAACTCCGTCTCGACTCCCGCCGGGCACAGCGCCGTGACGCGGATGCCCTCCTGCCGAACCTCGCGGTCCAAAGCTCCGGCCAGCCCGACTTGGGCAAACTTCGTAGCGGCATACACGGCCTCATCGGCACCGCCTCGCAAACCGGCGACCGAAGCCACGATCACCACGTCTCCTCCGCCAGTCTGGCGGAAGGAACGGACCGCAGCCCGGACCGCCCACACAGAGCCCTCCACATTGGTCCGCATCATCGTCTGTAGATCCTCGTCAGACCGATCCAGAATGCCTCCGTACATACCGACCCCCGCGTTGACCACGATGCTGTCCAGGCGCCCGTACTCGCGCTCGGCAGCCGTGACTAACGCGGCGGACGCGCTCGGTTCGCGTACGTCTCCCGCCACCGCCAAAACCCGATCGGCACCAAACTCGTCGACCAAACCATCCAAGCGATCCTTGCGCCGCGCTTGCACGACGACCCTCGCCCCTGCTCCGACCAGCAGGCGTACGGTTGCAGCACCTATTCCGGCACTCGCGCCGGTGACGGCGACAACCGTGTCAGTGATATCCCTCGTCTCAGCAGTCACCATGGATCCCATCGATTCTGGTCCCGCCTGCAGCGGGGCCCTCGTCCAAGTATGACGCTAGCTTCGTCTTCGCAGCGACGACGCAACGCATCGTGCTGCCATTGGCGCCCCGTTTCGTCATCGCGCTCAGCTCGCGGGTGGCGGCCGTCGTCGGCCCTGAGTCAGGCTTCCGGGTGCCGACTGTCATAGGCGACGAAGCGCGGCACCAAGAGAGCGACAAGCACGGTCAGCCCGATCACCAGCAGCCCGCCGACAACGACGGCCTGCTGCAGGCCCAGCCAGGAAGCCATCCCCCCTGACCGGGCGTCGCCCAGGCGCGGCCCTCCGGCGACCACGACGATGAAGACGCCGCCGAGGCGGCCGCGCATCTCATCCGGCGCGGCGGTCTGCAAGATGGCGGTCCGAAAGACCGCCGACACCATGTCTGCCGCCCCCGCACCGGCGAGCAGTAGCAGGGCCAGCCAGAGGCGGCCGGTGAGCCCGAAGCCCACGATGCACGCCCCCCAGGCGAGGATCGCGGCGATCACGGCGAGCCCCTGCCGGTGCACCCGGCCGAACCAGCCACCAAACAGCGCGCCGACGAGAGCGCCTGCGGCTAGGGCGGAGTACATCGCGCCGGCCGTCGACGGGCCACCGTGGAAGAGGTGATCCGACAGCGGGGCGAACAGCGCCCGGGGCATCCCGAAGACCATCGCGATGATATCGACGACGAACGTCAGCAGCAGGACCTTGCGGGTCGCGAGGAAGGCCAGTCCCTCGACGACGCTGGCCAACCCCGCCCGGCGGCCGCCGCCGGACGGGGCCATCGACGGCAGCGACGCAACCGCCCATAACGAGGCCCCGAACGACACCGCGTCAAGGCCGTAGGCGGTCCCGTAGCCGAAGACCCCAACCAGGAAACCGGCCAGCAGCGGACCGACGGTCAGCCCGACGTTGAACTCCACCTGCCGCAGCGCCGCGGCCGAGGGGAGCTGCTCAGGGGGCAGCAGGCGTGGCACGAAAGCCTGCCGGGCCGGGGAGTCCAACGCGAACAGCCCGGCCTGGAACGCCACGATGACGTACAGCAGCCAGATCCAGTCGACCCCGGCGACGGCCTGCGCGAGCAGCACAGACGACAGGACGGCCTGCGCGGACGTGGTCGCGAGCACCAGCCGCCGACGGTCGATGGCGTCGGCAACCGCTCCGCCATACAAGCCGAAGATGATGAGCGGGAGCAGGCCTGCGACACCGACGAGGCCTACCGCGGCCGCTGAACGGGTCTGGGCATAGACCTGCAACGGCACCGCGACGGCCGTGACCTGAGTGCCGATGACCGACACGGCGTCGCCGATCAGCAGGTTGCGAAAGGGCCGCGATGTCCGCACTGGCGAGACGTCGAGGGTCACCCGGCGGCGCTCGGCGGCTTCGGTCACGGGGACAGTCTCTCGACCGCCCGCCCTGCGCCAGCGAGGCGGTAGACCAACCGGTCGTGCAGCCGCGACGGCCGCCCCTGCCAGAACTCCACCGACCCCGGTACGACGAGGACCCCGCCCCAGAACGGTGGGACCGGCACGTCGGCGCCGGCGAAGCGCTCCTCGAGGGCGGCTGCCCGGGCCTCGAGCTCCTCGCGGGTCACGATCGTGGACTGCCGGGAGGCCCAGGCGCCGACCTGGGCACCTCGCGGACGGGACCGGAAGTACTCCTCGGTCTCGGCAGGGGCGACCCGCTCGGCGGTGCCCGTGATGACCACCTGCCGCTCGAGCTCGATCCAGGGGAAGACTAGGGAGACCCGCGGCTCGGCGGAGAGGTCCTGGCCCTTGCGGGAGGTGTAGTTGGTGAAGAACACAAAACCGGCCTCGTCGAAGCCCTTGAGCAGGACCGTCCGGGCGTGCGGGGAGCCGTCCGGCCCGACCGTCCCGAGGACCATCGCGTTCGGCTCGCGCAGGCCCGAAGCCTCGCCGAACCAGCGGGCAAACTGCTCGTGCCAGGTCTGTGCGAGATCAGTCTCGGCCAGCCCGGCGGAGCCGTACTCACGGCGCAGGGAGGCGAGATCGAGCGACATCTGAGCAGCCTCTCGCACACCACGGCAACGGGCACGGCAGAATGAGGGGCGAAGGGCCACAAGCACCTCCCACCACGAGCATGGAGCCGCACCCTCATGGCTGACGAGATCGCGTTCAAGCCCGGTTTGGAAGGCGTTGTCGCCTTCGAGTCCGAGATCGCCGAGCCCGACAAGGAGGGCTCCGCGCTGCGCTACCGCGGTGTAGACATCGAGGACCTCGTGGGCGAGGTCAGCTTCGGCAACGTCTGGGGGCTGCTCGTCGACGGCCAGTTCCGCCCGGGCCTGCCGGCCGCGGAGGCGTACCCGCTCCCCGTCCACTCCGGCGACATCCGCGTCGACGTCCAGTCTGCGATCGCCATGCTCGCCCCGGCCTGGGGCCTGCAGCAGATGCTCGACATCGGCGTCGACCAGATCCGCGACGACCTGTCGCGGGTCTCGGTGATGGCGCTGGCCTTCGTCGCGCAGAGTGCCCGCGGGCTCGGCAAGCCGATGGTCCCGCAGAGCGAGGTCGACAAGGCCGCCACGATCGTCGAGCGCTTCATGATCCGCTGGAAGGGCGACCCCGACCCGGACCACACCAAGGCCGTCGACGCCTACTTCGTGAGCGCAGCCGAGCATGGCATGAACGCCTCCACGTTCACCGCCCGCGTCATTGCCTCCACCGGCGCCGACGCCGCCGCCTCGATCTCCGGCGCCATCGGCGCCCTCTCCGGCCCGCTGCACGGCGGCGCCCCGTCCCGCGTCCTGACGATGCTCGACGAGGTCGAGCGGGCCGGCAGCCCCGAGCACTACGTCAAGGCCCTGATGGACCGCGGCGAGCGCCTGATGGGGTTCGGGCACCGCGTCTACCGCGCCGAGGACCCACGCGCCCGCGTCCTACGGCGCATCGCCAAGGAGCTCGGCGCCCGCCGGTACGAGGTGGCCGAGGCCCTGGAGAAGGCGGCCATCGAGGAGCTGACCGCGCGCTACCCGGACCGGCCGCTACGCACCAACGTGGAGTTCTGGAGCGCCGTCGTCCTCGACTTTGCCGAGGTCCCCCCGCACATGTTCACCTCCATGTTCACCTGCGCCCGCACCGCCGGCTGGAGCGCGCACATCATCGAGCAGAAGAAGCTCAACAAGCTGATCCGACCGTCCGCGAGGTACATCGGCCCGGCACCGCGCCCGGTCTCTGCGGTCGAGTCCGGTGTCCTGCTCGCGGGGAACCTGGTCTGATGGTCGAGATCCCGGCAGCCCTCCTGCCCCAGGACGGCCGGTTCGGCTGCGGACCCTCCAAGGTTCGTGACGAGCAGCTCGTCGCGCTCGCCGGTGCCGGGGCCCTCATGGGCACCTCGCACCGACAGGCCCCCGTCAAGAACGTCGTCCACCGCGTCCGCACCGGCCTGGCCGAGTTGTTCGCCCTCCCGGACGGCTACGAGGTCGTCCTGGGTAACGGCGGCTCGACCGCCTTCTGGGACATCGCCGCCTTCAACCTGGTCCGCGATCGGGCGCAGTTCCTCGTCTTTGGCGAGTTCGGCAGCAAGTTCGCCGAGGGGGTCGCTGCGGCCCCGTTCACCGGTGACCCGATGGTGCTGAAGGCCGACCCCGGCTCCGCCCCCGACTGGGCGCCCGAGGCCGGGATCGACCTCTACGCCACCCCGCACAACGAGACCTCCACCGGTGTCGCCAGGCCGGTACGCCGTCCCGCCGACGCCGACGCCGACGCCCTGCACATCGTCGACGCCACCTCGGGTGCAGGTGGCCTGCCGGTCGGCGTCAGCGACACCGATGTCTACTACTTCGCCCCGCAGAAGTGCTTCGCCTCCGACGGTGGCCTCTGGCTGGCCCTGATGTCCCCTGCGGCCATCGCCCGGGTTGCGGAGCTTCGGAGTCGCTGGATCCCGCCGTTCCTGGACCTGCAGACCGCGATCGACAACAGCCGCCTCGACCAGACCTACAACACGCCCGCCGTCGCAACGCTGATCATGCTGGCCGACCAGGTCGAGTGGATGAACGCCCAGGGCGGCCTGGACTGGTGCGTCCAGCGCACCGCCGACTCCAGCTCCCGGCTCTACGGCTGGGCGGAGAAGACGGCCTACACCACGCCGTTCGTGACCGACCCGGCGCTGCGCTCGCAGGTCGTCGGGACAATCGACTTCGACGACAGCGTCGATGCCGCCGCCGTTGCGAAGGTGCTGCGGGCGGCGGGCGTGGTCGACGTCGAGCCGTACCGCAAACTCGGTCGCAACCAGCTGCGGGTCGCAATGTTCCCCGCGGTGGAGCCGGCCGACGTCGAGGCGCTCACGGCCTGCATCGAGCACGTGGTGGAGCACCTGTCCTGACCAAGCCCGAACCGCTCCGGCAGGCGTGGGTGCCACGCACGGTCAACCTAGCGCTCGCGGCCTTCTTCCTGTGCTTCCTGGTGCCTGTCGGGCTCTTCCTCGGAGACGTTCGGCAGAGCTCGGCGCAGGTGCTGCTCGTGCTGGTCTCGCTGCCGTTCGTGCTGCTGACCGTGCTCTGTCTCGCCTCCGCTGCCCGGCCGGGCTGTCTCGGCCGGGCTGCCCGACGGGCGAAGTCCCGGCGGACCCGGCGGGCTTAAAGCCCTTTCGGCGGGCTCCCTCAGGAGTGACCGTGCGCGTACGAGCCACAGATCGTGCTGATCCTCAGCCTCACCGCCACCGCCACCGTCATCGCTGCGGCTGTCGGCCTCGGCCCCGCCTCCCTCGCCTTCAGCCAGGACAACGCAACCGGCCCCAAGGGGGTCGCCGCGGCCGTCGTCCTCCCCCCCGGCCCCGTAGCGCTGCCCGTCCCGGTCACGGCCACCTCCGTCCTGGCCACCCACGCCGTCGTACGCCGCCACCCTGCCGCCGCGGCGCCTTTGCTCCAGCGGGCGAGCACGCACACCGTCCGGCCCGCCCCTGCCGCGCCCAAGCCGGCAACCACCAGGGCAGCCCCTCCTGCCCCGGCACCGGTGGCCGAGCCGGCCGCCAAACCCGTCACGCAGCCCGTCACGCAGCCGACGGCTCAGCCCGTTGCCCAGCCCGTTGCCAAGCCTGTGAGCAAGCCCGTTGTCGCCGCTGCGCAGCCCACGGCGCAGGCCGGTGGCGATGACTACCCCTACCGGTCAGCGACGAGCAACGCGAGCGACCCGTGGGGCTTCACCGAACGCCAGTGCGTCAGCTTCGTCGCCTGGCGGCTCTCAGAGCACGGCCGGGCCCTGAACAACGGCCGGGACGGCTGGGGCAGCGCGATGAACTGGGACGACACCGCCCGTCGCCTCGGCCGCACGATCAGCACCCGCCCGACCGTCGGCTCGATCGCGCAGTGGAACGGCGGCGAGTCCTCGCCGTTCTACGCCGGCGGGTCGGCGACTGTCAACGGCAGCTTTGCTGCCGGTGGCTGGGGCCACGTTGGCTGGGTCACGGCGGTGTACGCCGACGGCTCTGTCCTCCTCGAGCAGTACAACCTCGGCGGCGACCAGTCCTACTCGGTGATTCGGGTCAAGGCTCCCCGCTACCTGTCGCTGTTGCGGTTGATCGCACGTGCCCGTCCGGACGTGCACGTGCGGGCGCCGCCGGGCCAGGTGCGGCTCAAGCGTGAGGCCCCGGGTGCGCGTCAGGAAGGTCGCGGCCACGAGGGCGCTGACCGCGCAGACCAGACCGCCGACCAGCAGGCTGGCTCGCGGCCCAAAGCGCTCCGCGAGGACCCCTACCAGGGGCGCGCCGACGGGCGTCCCGCCCAAGAACACCAGCACGTAGATCGACATGACCCGGCCACGCACCTCGGGTGCGCAACCGAGCTGGACGATCGCGTTGGCGGTGGTCGTGAACGTCAGGACCGCGGCCCCTGTAGGCACCAGCAGCAGCGCCATCGTGGCGAAGGTCGGGGCAACCCCGACGACGATCTCCAACAGGCCGAAAGCCAGGGCGGCGACCAGCATCGTGCGGACCCGGGGCAGACCAGGGCGGTGGGCGCTGCTGAGCGCCCCCAGGAGCGACCCGACAGCCAGCGCCGAGGTCAGCAAACCGAACGACCCCGCGTTGGCGTGGAAGACCTGCTTGGCGATCAGGGCGAGAGTGATCTGGAAGTTCAAGCCGAACGTGCCGACCATGAAGACCAGCAGGATCGGAACATACAGGTCGGGTCGGGACCGGACGTAGGTCAGGCCCTGTCGCAGCTGGCCCCGGCTGCGGGCCTGCCGGCCGCTGGGCCACATTTCCGACGGGCGCATGAGCAGCAGCCCGGTGATGACCGCGAGGTAGCTGACCGCGTTGGCCAGGAACACCCAGGCCGTGCCGACCCCGCTGATCGCGAGCCCGGCCAGCGCCGGGCCGACGATGCGGGCGGAGTTGAAGGTCGCGCTGTTGAGGCTGACCGCGTTCGGCAGGTCCTCCGGACCGACAAGGTCCGACACAAACGACTGCCGCACGGGCGTGTCGATGACGCTCGCCAGACC
>JAYTHM010000389.1:0-12424 GCA_043732645.1 Frankiales bacterium | reverse complement strand
GTTCCCGGGTTGTCCCAAGCTGGCCCGGGCCTGCCAGAACGACCACATCACCCCCTGGCCAGCCGGACCCACCCACCTGGACAACATCACCAGTGAATACATCCATCACCATCAGAGCAAAACCGAGAAGTACTTCACCGTCACCCGCACCAAAACAGCCGGCCCGAGCGGGATCATGAGCGGTGGCAGCGTGCACTGGACCACCAAGAACGGCCACACCATCACCTGCCAACCACGCCCCCTCCTCCGCGGCTAGTAGACCCGCCGGGCCCAGACGCCGTAGTCGACGTCGACGCTGATCGCTGTCCGCCTGTCTTGAGTGCGCGTCCCCTGAGTCCGCCAGCTTTGGGTCCGCCGGCCCTGAGTCCCGGCCCCCCTCGTTCCGATCTGCGGGCGTTGGGCCAGGATGGGGCAATGCGTCCACCCAACGACCCGGCGCAGTACGACGACCTCGTCGCGGAGTGGTGGCGGCCGCGAGGGGCGTTCGAGGCGCTCCACTGGCTGGCCGTCGCGCGGGCAAGGCTGGTCCCCCCGGCGACCGGTAGGCCCCTGCTGCTCGACCTTGCCTGCGGTGGGGGTCTACTCGCGCCCCACTTGTCGGCTCCGTCCCTGGCCGGTTACCGTCATGTGGGGGTCGATATCGGCGACCTGGCGACCAAGGTGGCCCGGGAGCACGGGGTCACGACCGTGCGGGGTGACGTTCTCCAGTTACCGGTGCGAGACGGCTGCGCCGACGTGGTCGTGGCCGGCGAGATCCTTGAGCATGTCACCGACCTCGAGCTGGCCGTCAGCGAGGCGATCCGAGTCCTCAAGCCCGGCGGCACGCTGGTCTGCGACACCCTCGCGGACACCTGGCTGTGCCGCTTGCTGCTCGTAACCCTGGCTGAGCGGCTCCCCTTCGTGCCCAAGGGGATCCACGACGGGGCGCTGTTCGTCGACCCTGCTCGGCTGCGCGCGCTCTGCCAGGAGCGCGGGGTCGACCTCGCCATCAACGGCCTGCGCCCGCGGGTGCGGGATGTGCTGCAGTGGGTACTGCACCAACGCAAGGACGTCCGGATGGTCAGCTCACGGTGGACCGGCGCCGTCTATCAGGGAGTGGGAGTGAAGCGGTGAGCGACGCTGTTGCGCTGGCGGTCGAGGTGGCCGTGGCCTGCCGGGAGCGGGCCGAGGCCCACGACCGCGAGGCCAGCTTCCCGATCGAGGACCTCGAAGACCTCCGGGCCTGCGGGCTGCTGGGCCTGATGGTGCCGCAGTCCCTGGGCGGTATGGGTGCGGGCTTCGCGACCTATGCGGAGGTGGCCCGCGAGCTGGGTCGGGGCAGCGGAGCCACCGCCCTGCTGTTCAACATGCACTCTTCGATCATCGGGGCGTTGGCCAGCACTCCCGAGGACCTCGCACGCAGCCTCGGAGCCCCCGACAGCTTCTTCGCCGCTCGCGACAAGGTGCTCGCCAGGGCCGCCCGCGGTGCCTGCTTCTTCGTCGCGATGAGCGAGCGGGGAGCGGGGTCGCGTTTCACGCAGATGACCACCACCTACGAGCGCGAGGGCAGCGGCTGGCGCATCCGTGGAAGCAAGACCTTCTGCAGCGGCGCCGGTCACGCCGAGGCCTACCTCGTCGTGGCGCGTTCGGCCGACGGGCAGCACATCTCGCAGTTCCTCGTGCCCGCCGGCGACGGCCTCACGGTCGAGCAGACGTGGGACCCGATGGGCATGCGCGCCACGGCGAGCAACGACCTGCACCTTGACGTCCACGTCCCCTTGGACGGGCTGCTCGGGGGGGTCGAAGGCCTGGCTCCGCTACTCGCTCAGGTGATGCCCCAGTGGCTGGTGGCTTCCTACGCCGCGGTCTACGTCGGGGTCGCGCGAGCCGCCGTCGACGAGGCGGCGTCGCAGCTGGTGGCTCGTGGGCTCGGCGACCTGCCCGCCGTACGCGGTCGGCTCGGTCGGGCTGACGCCGCGGTCGAGGCTGCCTGGCTCGTCACGGCAGAAGCGGCCCGGCGCGTCGACCTGGCCCCGGGTGAGCCCGAGACCAACCGGTGGGTCTACCGCGCGAAGTTGCTCGCCGGCGACACGGCAGCCCAGGTCGCGGGCTCGGTCCTGGAGGCCTGCGGCACGTCGGCAACCCGGCGCGGCAACCCGTTGGAGCGGATCTATCGGGACGCGCGCTGCGGAGCCCTGCACCCGGCCACCAGCGACGTGTGTGCCGACTGGCTCGGTGCGGCCGCCCTCGGAGTCGACCCGGACGCGGCCGGGGCAGCGGCCCGGTGGTGACGGCCGCGGTCACCGGGTTCGGAAGCGCCGTACCTGCTGTGATGGATCAGCAAGGGCTGTGGGACGGCTACTTCGAGCGGCATTACGACGGCAGTCCGCTGGCGCGACGGCTGTGGTCCGCGTCCGGGATCACCACCCGGCACGGCGTCCTTGACCCGCGCGACGAGGACGTCAGCAGCTGGGGTACGGCGGCACGCATGGAGCGGTTCCTCATCGAGGCCATGCCGCTCGGTGCGGAGGCTGTGACCCTGGCGCTCAAGGACGCAGGGCTGACCGCCGACCAGGTCGACCTGCTCACGGTTGTCTCCTGTACCGGCTACGTGACCCCCGGACTCGACATCTTGCTGGCCCGGGACCTGGGCATGAGGCCGTCGGTCCAGCGACTCAACATCGGTCACATGGGCTGCTACGCAGCACTTCCCGGACTCGCGACCGTCGCCGATGCCACTGCCGCACGTGGGCTCACGTCCGTCCTGCTGTGCCTGGAGCTGCCGAGTCTGCACGTGCAGCCGGCCGCCGACGAGCCGCAGCAGATGGTGGCCCACTCGCTGTTCAGCGACGCGGCTGCGGCGGTCGTCCTCCAGCCCATGGCAGGTCTCGAAGTACTGCGCACCGTTGCCCGGACCGACCCCGACAGCGCCGAGCACATGACCTGGGACGTCACGGATCTCGGGTTCAAGATGGGTCTGTCGCCACGCGTCCCGCAGGTGCTTGCCGAGCACGTCCGCGATGTCGTGGAGGAGTTGCTTGGCGACCTCGCGATCGACGACGTCGCGGGCTGGGCCGTCCACCCGGGCGGTCCGCGGATCCTCGACGTGTGCGAGGAGAAGCTGGAGCTGCCCCCGGAAGCCCTGGCTGCGTCGCGGCGCACCCTGCGCGACTTCGGCAACTGTTCCTCGGGGACCGTCCTGCTGGTCCTGGACGAGTTGCAGCGCAGCACGCCCGTTCCTGCCGGTGGCCACGTCGTGATGATGGCCTTCGGCCCCGGGCTGACCCTCTACGCGACGCTGCTGCGCGCGACCGCCTGACCCTCAGACGGGTTGGGAGGCGAGCTGCCCCGCGGCGGTCCGCGAGATCGCCAGTTTGTTGTGGCAATACGCGAACAGCGTGGGTGCGTCCACCTCGACGCAAACCTAGCTTTGACCTAGTTCTGACCTAGTTCTGACCTAGTTCTGACCTAGCTCGGGCTGGCGGCCGGGCTGGTGCAGCGGGCTACCAATGCTTTGTACTGCTCGAGGGCGAGACCGGCAAGGGTGCCGTCATAGCTGTTGGTGTCGGCCCGGATGCGCAGCAAGCCCACTGCGTACACCAGATTTTGGACTGCAGGTGCAACCCCTGCTGACAGACCCGTCTGCAGGTCCCGGACCTTCTGCTGGTCATCTTTCAACGTCGTCCGCTGCGAGGCGGACGGTGTCTTTGTGCCAAGGTCGTTGACGTCTCTGCCCAGCTGGAGCACCGCCGGGGCGAGCTGGCGGCAGGAGCCCGCGTTGAAGGCGGACTCTTTCGGCTGGGAGAACGAGCTTGAGGAGGAGGTGCAGCCACTGACGGCAGCGAGCACGGTCGGTGTCAGGAGCAAGGTCACGACGAGCTTGTTCACGTGCGCATGCTCCCTGGAGGTGGTGCGGTCCGGGACGGCGGGTGGACCCGCCGTCCCGGACCGGTGTGACTGTGCGGTGTGACTAGTGGATGGTAATTACCGACAGCGGTCCGATAGCTGCGCTGTTGTTACTATTGGCTCCGGTATAGATGCGGACGAAAAGGACGGCTGTGGCACCAGACCTGGCCGAGCGGATGCTTGGCGAGAGCATCGCCGTACCGGCGGCGTTGAGCGCGAAGGTGCCCAACCGGACGGGGTTACCCGTTCGGCCGATCGTGAACACGTTCACGTTGCCACCCGGCTGGGCGGGCGTGATGTCACGGATGTAAATCCTTAGCCGGCCGTTACCGCTGGTCAGGTCCTGGCGGAAGGTGACCGGGGTCCGACCCGGGCTCACCGACGAGCCGCTGTTCGGGTCAGCGATGTACGGGAACGTCGTCAGGAACGGCCGGTCGTTGGCGTTGACGCCGTCACCGAGGCCGGTGCTCTGGCCGAGCAGGACGCCCTCGGTGACCTGCAGTGCCTCGTCGGTGATGTCGTCAGCGAGGCGTCGACCGTTCGGGAAGCCGGCGAGGTCGCCGCCCAGGACGCCCATGCGGTTCGGCTTGGCGGAAGGCGCAATGGACATATTCAGCCGCAGGTACTCCGCCGGGGCAAGGCCAGCCTTGGCGATGTCCTTGTTGATGTCGAGGGAGTTGAGGTCGGCGTTGACGCCACCGAACTTGCCCAGCCCACCGAAGGTGGTGCCGGCATACACCTTTGTGGAGATGCCGGTGAGGAACGTCGCCACCAGGTCAGGTCGCGTCGCGCCGTGATTCAGCGTGTTGGGGTTGTTGATTCCGTAGATGTTCTTGACCAGGTAGGGGAGCTCGGGGTTCTGGACCTTGCCGAGCAGGGCGCCGTCCTGGTCGGGCCTGGACCGGTTGAAGTAGTCCTTGAGGTTGGCCGGGACGACCACCTCGTTGACGAGCGGGTTCCCGAGGCGGGAGACCTGCGCGTCGTACTGGCCGCTGGGGCTGGTGCTCTCGGCGGTGGTGGTGGGCGCACCGGTCATAGCAAGCGTGCGGGTGGAGCTGCGGCTGGTCGTGGTCCACACCCCGATGACGGGGTTGCGGGTGACGTTGCCCATGCCGGCGAGGTCGGACTTGGGCACCTGCAGGGAGATGGTGTTGACGTTGTAACCGGACAAGGTGTCGTGACCGACCTCCTTCAGGTTGGTGCCGTAGAGCAGGTCGAAGACGCGCAGGTCGAGGAAGAACGGGTCGTCAGCCTGGGCGACGTAGCTCTGGCCCCCGCCGTTGACGGCGCTGATCTGGCCCGCGGCGACGGCCTGGGCCCGCAGCGATGCGTAGCTCGGCATCGAGGCCGAACCGACGTTCGACGGGGCGACCGGGATGTCGGTAAGGAGCGTCTTGGTGCTGGCAACGCCGGCCTGGTTCGTGTCGATTTCGGTGAGGGTGTAGGTCTGGCGGTAGAGCAGGTGGCTGTCCGTCAGGCTGTTGACCGCACCGTCGTTGTAGAGGAACGTGCCGCCGATGCCGTTGCCGATGATGTTGCCGTGATTGGTCTTGTCGCCATGGTTGACCGCGCCGCGGGTATCGACGTCCTTGAAGACCCAGCGGTAGGTGATGTCGGCCTTGGCGTCACCGTTGTTGTCAATGTTGATGTCGTACGCCGCGTCGGTGGCCCACGGGTAGAAGTTCGGGCCGCCCGACGGGGCCTGGAACGGCGACCAGTTTGCGATCAGCGTCGCCGTCGTCGGCTTGTCCGGGCTGGTGAAGGCGTACAGGTCGGTGTTGTCGATGGCAGGGTCGCCGGCGACGTAGGGAGCCTCGCGGTGGCTGGACGCCGACGAAGTGCCCGGGCCGAGCAGTGCAGACCCGGAGGCGGCGAGTGCGGCCACCGAGAGGACGGCCACCGCACGACTGCGTGCGAAGGTCCGAGGGGTACGGGACATGAAACTCCAAAAGATAGGAGGGCAACGGCCTGGGGCCGCCGCATGTTGAGGAGTGCGATCACGGGGCCACATACGTGCCCCCGTCTTGATTGCTTCGTGTGGATGCCCCACGCGGATTGCCTAAAACCGAAAGTGTTTGAGCGACGAACAAGACCACGAGACAAGCAGACCACAGTTGTCGCGCGTGTGCTGGACTAGGACTCTGAACGTCAAGAGGCCGAGAAAGGAGTTGCTGGGTGCGAGGAACACGAGTCGCCGTAGTTGCTGGTCTGACGTTGTTACTGATTGCCCCTTTCGCCCCAGTTGCGCAGGCGCATCCGCTGGGTAACGCCACCGTCAACCACTACGACGGGCTGGTCCTGTCCCCCGACCACGTCGTCGACAAGGCGGTCGAAGACGTCGCCGAGATCCCGTCCTACCAGCGCAAGGGACGCATTGACCGCAACGGCGACGGGACGCTGTCCACGAAGGAGCGCTCGGACTACGCCGCCTCTCAGTGCGCCGCGATGGCCGGTGCCGTCCGGCTGTCGGTAAGCGGGGCGCGGGTCGCCCTGCAGGTCGTCACGAGCGGGTACTCGGAGCGGCCCGGCCAAATCCAGCTCACCATCGGCCGGCTTGAGTGCGAGCTGCGCGCGGACGTCGACCTGACGTCGAAGGCGCAGGTCCGGTTCGAGAACCTCTGGGACGACGACGGCATCGGCTGGCACGAGATCACCGCCGTCGGTGACGCCGTGTCGCTCGACCGCTCGCCGTTTCCAGCCAAGAGCATTAGCGACGAGCTTCGGCGCTACCCCGGTGACCTGCTCAGCTCGCCGCTCGACGTCCGGAGCGGGACGGTCAGCGTCCTGCCCGGGTCCGGGTCGTCGACCTATCGGCTCGCCGGCCGCCTGCCGGTTGCGGGCCCTGCGGTGAAGGCTCTGAACGACCTTGCGACCTCCTTCAACAAGATCGTGGGACGCAAGGACCTGACGGCCGGGGTCGGGCTGCTCGCCCTGCTGCTCTCGTTGCTGCTCGGTGCCGGACACGCGTTCCTGCCCGGCCACGGGAAGACGATCATGGCGGCCTACCTGGTGGGCCGCAGGGGCCGTCTGCGGGACGTGATCACCGTCGGTGCCACGGTCACTGTCACCCACACCGCGGGCGTCCTCATCCTCGGCCTGCTTATCGCTAGTACCTCGGCGTTCGCGCCCACGGCCGCCGAACAACTGCTCGGGATCGTCTCCGGCGTGATCGTCGCCGGCGTGGGCGTGCTGCTCCTGGTCAGCGCTCTTCGCGGTCGGCACACCTCCAAGCTCAGCGAGGTCCTTGCACCCGCTCCTGTCCTCGTGGGTGCCGGCGGGTCCGAGGACCAGCGCGAGCACGTCGACCACAACCACCCAGGGCACGAGCCCCACGACCACGACCACGACCAGCACGAGCAGCACGACCGCACGCAAGAGCACGCGCCCGACCATCAGGACCACACGCACAAGCACGGGCTGTTCGGCGGTCGCGGACACAGTCATGACCCGTCCGAGAAGGCCTTCTCGCGGACCGGGCTGGTCGGTCTGGGTGTGGCCGGCGGGTTGGTCCCCAGCCCCTCCGCGCTGCTGGTGCTGCTCGCCGCGACGGCGCTCGGGCGGACCTGGTTCGGGGTGTTCCTCGTCCTGGGCTACGGCGTCGGCATGGCACTGGCCCTGTGTGCGGCAGGGCTGCTGCTCGTGCGCCTGCGGGGAAGGCTCGACCGTCTCGTGGGTGGCACCAGGCTGGCCCGAGCCGACCGCCTCCTGGCGGTCCTGCCGGTCCTGACCGCCCTGCTGGTGCTGGGCGTCGGCGTGCTGCTCGCGCTGCGGGCGGCGGGTGGAACCGTATGAGCAGGGCTCGGCGCTGGGTGCTGAGCGGGGTCGCGGTCGCCCTGCTCGCTATCGTTCTGCTGGCCGTTGGGGCCGTGGGCGGCAGCCCGTCCAAGCCCACTCAGCAAGGTGACCAACCGCCGACCCAAGGAGCCACCGACCCGTTGTCGGCGTCGATCGCCCTGGCGCAGAAGCAGCTCAAGGCGACCCCGAAGGACGCCCGCACCTGGGCCTCGCTCGCGATCGCCTACGTCGCCCAGGCCAAGGCCACGGTCGACCCCAGCTACTACGCGAAGGCAGCCGGTGCCGCGCAGCAGTCACTGATGCTGAACAGCACCAGCAACGACGTCGGCTACGCCGCTCTTGCCGCCCTGAAGTCGGCAGAGCACGAGTTCACGCAGGCCCTTGCGGCGGCCGATAAGGGCCTGGCCATCAACGCCTTCAGCAGCACCCTGTTCGGCGCGAAGGGTGACGCCCTCACCCAGCTCGGCCGCTACCTGGAAGCTGCCGCCGCGATCGACCGGATGAACCAGCTCCTGCCGGGCGTCCCCGCCTTCACCCGGGCCTCATACGTCTTCGAGCTGCGCGGCGACGTTCGCAACGCCCGAGCGGCCTTGAAGCGGGCGTTGCAGGACGCTTCCAGCCCCGGCGACACCGCCTTCGCGCGTAATTACCTCGGGGAGCTGGCCTTCAACTACGGCGGCGACGCGGCCGGCGCCCTCACCGAGTTCGAGGCCGGCCTTGTCGCCGACCCGAAGGACTTCGCCCTCAAGGCCGGCCGGGCCAAGGTGCTCGCCGCCCTCGGCAGGACGACGGAGGCCCTGGCGGCGTACTCGCAGCTGGTGTCCTCCGTGCCGCAGCCGCAGTACGTCCTCGAGTACGCCGAGCTGCTGGAGGCGCAGCACGACCCGCAGGCGCAGCGACAGTACGCGCTGTTCCGCACCGAGGAGGACCTGTTCCGCGCCAACAACGTTGTTCTCGACACCGAGCCGACGCTGTTCGAAGCCGACCACGGCTCACCGGCGAAGGCACTGGAGTACGCCCGGGCCGGCTGGAAGACCCGGCCGTTCCTGGAGATGGCCGATGCCTACGGCTGGGCGGAGTACGCCAACAAGGACTACGGCGTGGCCCTGGGCTGGTCCGACAAGGCGCTGGCCACCGGCTGGACCAACGCGCTGTTCCACTTCCACCGCGGCATGATCGAAAAGGCGCTCGGTCATCGCGCCGAGGCCGTCGCCGAGCTGACGAAGGCCTTGGCTCTGAACCCGCATTTCAACCCGCTCAACGTCCCGCGGGCCCGTGCTGCGCTGCAAGCCCTCAAAGGCTAGACGCGGGAGCCGCCGAGTCCTAGAAGGCGGTCCACGAAGGGGCTGCCGAACGTACCGGTCGGGTCGAGGGACCTGATCAGGTCGACGAAGTCCGCCAGGTGCGGGTAGCACGCGGCGGCGTGGAACGCCTCGGTGTCAAAGACCTTGCCCCAGTGCGGACGAGGCGCGTAGGGCGACAGCGCAGCCTGGATCGCTTGTGCCGCCTGGAGAACGGGACCTGGCCGACGTACCCAGGTGAAGTGGATCGCGACCGTGTCGCGGCCGAAGGCGGGGGACAGCCACAGGTCGTCGGCCCGGATGGCACGGATCTCCGTCACCGCCAGGAGATCTGCAAACTGTTCCATCAGGGGGGTCAGGGATCGCAGTGCGGCAGGCGCGTCCTCGCGGGCGACGAACCACTCAGTCTGGATCTCCTCGCCCCAGCTCGGTGTCCCGTCGGCGCGAAAGTGTGGGAGCCGGTGCAGCCACGGACCTGCGACGCCACGCGCCGTGAGGTGGACATCGTCACCGAGCAGGGCGAAGGGCACTTCGGCTGGTACAGCGGGGTTCCTGCCAGTCCAGTCAAGGGCCAGGGCGGGCTGGTTCTTCACCAGCACCTCGGTGGTCGCGTCGTCCCGCCAGAGCGTGAAGATGCTGACGCTGTATGCCGAGGACAGGATCACATCGAGGCCGATCACCACCTCGCTCCACGTGAGGTGGTCGTAGACGAGCTGCGTCAGCAGGAAGGTCGGTAGCACGTCGAGGTGCAGATGTGTGACGATCCCGACGGTCCCCAGCGAGACAACCGCCCCGGCGAAGCTCTCGTCACCTCGGGACAGCACGAGCAGCGACCCGTCGTGCGTGATGAGCTCGAGCCGGCAGACGGAGGCACCGAGGACCTGGTTGCCCGTGCCCGAGCCGTGGGTCCCGGTGGCGGCTGCACCGGCCACCGAGATGTGAGGCAGCGAGCCCATGTTGGCAAGGGCGAAGCCCTGCTGCTCTAGGAAGGCAGCTAACACCGCGTACGTCGTGCCACCCGCGACCCGGACCGTCTCCTGGGCGGCGTCGAGGATGGGGAGCTCCTCACGTCCCGTCAGGTCGAGCAGGGTGCCCTCGGTGTCGCAGAGGGCGTTGAACGAGTGACGGGTGCCGAGCGCGCGGACCCGACGCGACCGCGCCACCACCTCCTGCGCCTGCTCAACGGAGTCGGCCCGCACCAGGCAGGCTGCCGAGTACGTGTGGTTGCCGGCCCAGTTCCGTTCGGTGCCGTCCAGGTCGGTCATGGGGTGCACGATGTAAGGATGACACCGGCCAGGTAGACGTATGCAGCCGGTACTCAGGCGCCGCCGATCGCGTGCCGGCGCATGGCCGCGGCCGACGCGCCGGATGCGCCGTACCCGGCCACCTCGGCGCCGTGCGCGGTCCAGTCGACGTCGGGGGGGTAGGTGATCTCGGCGTAGAGCGGCATGGTCGTCGTCCGGGCACAGAGCAGGCGCTGGTCGCCGGCTTCACTGCAGAGACGAACGGGACCCGTGCACACAGACATCGCACGGGAACGTTCGTGAAGCCGGCTAGGTATGCCAGCACCTCCTTCACGCCCTTGTCCTCGGTGAACATGCGCGAGCCGATGGGTCTTTGCGCGGTGAGGGGTGGATGCCTGACGCCTTTCCTGCTTCCGCCACGATCACCCGCGCGCTTGTGCCTGAGCAGCACACGCGACACAGCGAGCCGCTGCGGGGAGGACGTCCAAGCGGGCGGCGCCGATGTGCTCACCGCACCTCTCGCACCGGCCGTACGTTCCGGCCGCTTTGCGTGCCTGCGCAGCCTCTACCCGCTGCACAGTCACTCGCGCCTGGGCCAGCAGTGCCAGTACCTGCTGGCGCTCGAAGGCGATGGTCGCGCCTTCGGGATCGTGCTCGTCGTCGGCATTGGAGCCCACTGAGGCGGCGACCACCTCCGCATGTTGGGCGGCCAGGTCGGCGACCTGCGCGACTGCTGCAACGTGGAGGGCCCGCAGGCGGTCTGGAGTACTCACGTCCGGCTTAACCCTCCCCGCTGCGAGAGCCTTCCGGCATGACCACGCGTGGTGGTCGCAGACCGTCGCGGACAAGCACGCCCACCGGCCCCTTGCACGAGGCGGCTCCCTGGTGCCGGCGGCGCTGGTGTCACCACGCGATCCTGCCCTGCTGCTCTAGGGCCGGCCGAGCGTCTGACTGGCCAGCCGGGCCGAGAGCTCCCCGCGTGAGCGCACGCCGAGCTTGATGAAGACCCGCATCAGGTGGAACTCCACCGTGCGCACCGACAGGAACAGCGCGCCGGCGATCTCCTTGTTGCGCCGACCTGCTGCGACGGCGAGCGCGATCTGCAGCTCTCGAGGGCTCAGATCAGCGACGCCGCCGACGCGCGTCCAGCGACTGCACTCCGGCAGCGGCAAGCTCGCCTCGGGCACGCTCGGCCCACGGCCGGGCATCGACGTCGTCGAACACCGCGAGGGCGGCACCGAGCTGTTCGCGCGTCTCGACCTGATGACGGTCACGGCGCAGACGCTCCCCGAAGTAGAGCTTCGTGCGAGCCTGGAAGAAGCGCATGACGGTGCCGTCGTCGACGGCGATGGACGCCTCGAACACCGGTCATCGGGGCCGAGCGCCGCAGCACAGGCGTGCATGAGGGCGCGGACGCCGTCACCCGTCGCGAGGTGCGAGTCTGCAGGCGCCGCGTGAGCCGCCCGCACCGCTTCGGGTGACGCGACGGCGAGCACGGTTGCCCCGATGAGTGGATGGGCGAAGACGATGCACTGGCCGGTGAGCGCTACCGGGCCGGCCTCCTCTGCGGCTGCCACGCTCCCGAGCGATACCCCCCCATCCGGCGGCTGCGGCACCCACGAGCCCGGCGTCGCCGCGCTCCTCCACCGCAGCGAGCAGCAGCAGCCGTCGGCACGGCGCCGGGAGCGACTGCAGCTGGGCCGTGAACGCTTCCCGCAGGCGGGCCGGGACGGCCGCGGTGGTCTGCAGTGGCGCAGCGCCGGACGGCTACTGCGTGCTGAGCCTGCTCGCGCTCCCGAAAATCGCCAGCGGGTTACCTTCGGTCGCGATGGTGAGCGCGTCGCAGACCTCACCGGAGGAGTCGGTGTGCACAGCCCGCACCAGCGCGCGCACGTCGGCGGTGGGCAGGCCGCGCAGGTGAAGCCGGTGGTCAGCATCGAGCAGTGCAGGCGCGTCGCTCCGCGTGGCGACCAGTGCCGCGACTGTTTCGCCACCTAGTCGGCGTACCGCGAACCCCAGCGGCCGTCGGGTCTCCGGATCGAGCCACTGCGCGTCGTCGACACACAGAAGCAGCGGCACCCCGTCTCTGCTCGCCAGCAGGTCGATGAGGGCAATGCCAACAGCCAGTTCGTTCACAGGCCGCCCGTCGAGAGCGTCGAGGCCGACTGTTCGACGCAGGATGCTGGCCGGTGCGGCTCT
>JAYTHM010000388.1:0-12457 GCA_043732645.1 Frankiales bacterium | reverse complement strand
TCTGATGGACCCGGGCGCCCTAGCCCCAGCGGCGGCCCTCAAGAAAAGGCTTGCAGCGACCCACGACCAGCCGGGGGCGCTCGCGCACCCGTACACCTGCGACGGCAAGCAGCTGCCGCTGCTGACCACGGTGTGCAACAGCAACGTGCGGCTGCTGCAGTACCGCGCCGGCGCCTTCGTCGACGTTCTCGGCTCGTGGATCAACGGCGGGCAGCTGACCGCCCTGGCCGGCTGACCGGTCAGTCGTCCTCGTCGTCCAGCCGGGCCAGCCAGGTCGCCAGCCGCTCGACCGGCACCTCGAACTCCGGGTTCAGGTCGACGAACTCGCGCAGTCGCTCGGCCAGCCAGCCCAGCGACACGGACTCCTCGCCCCGTCGTTCGGCCAGCTCCTCGAGCCCGCGGTCGGTGAAGTACATCTAGCGCGCGAAGACGCCCTCGACCAGGGCGGCCTGCTCGGCCTCGTGCACCTTGCTCGAACCGGCGGCGGGTGAGGCCGCGGCCTTGCGCGAGACGCGCCGCAGGGTGGCCCCCTCGGGCAGGTGCTCGGGCAGCGACAAGGCGATGTGCGACCACGCTCCCTGGTTGGCCGGCTCCTCCTGCGCCCACATGACATCTGTGACGTTGGGGTAGGCCGCGAGGACCGCGGCGATCTGCGTCCCCGGCACCGGATAGAGCTGCTCGACGCGGACGAGGGCGACGGTCTTATCCTCGTTCTTACGACGGGCGGCCGCGAGGTCGTAGTAGACCTTGCCGGCGCTCAGGACGACGCGGGTCACCTGGGTCGGGTCGGGTCGGTCGATGTCGGGGATGACCGGCTGCCAACGGCCGCTGGTGAAGTCCGCAGGCCCCGAGGCTGCAGCCTTCAGGCGCAGCATCGACTTGGGCGTCACGACCACGAGCGGCCGGTTGACGCCGGCCATCGCCTGGGCGCGCAGGAGGTGGAAGTGCTGGGCCGGGGTGGTCGGATAGGCGACCGTCATGTTGTCCTCGGCGCACAGCTGCAGGAAGCGCTCGATGCGGGTCGAGGAGTGGTCCGGGCCCTGGCCCTCGTAGCCGTGCGGCAGCAGCATCGTCACGCCGGATCGCTGGCCCCACTTGGCCTCGCCGGAGGAGATGAACTCGTCGATGACGGTCATAGCGCCGTTGACAAAGTCACCGAACTGCGCCTCCCACAACACGAGCGCCTCAGGGCGGGCGACCGAGTAGCCGTACTCGAAGCCGAGGCAGGCGTACTCAGACAGCAGCGAATCGTAGATGTAGAGCGGAGCCTGGTCCTCGGACAGGTAGCGGATCGGCGAGTGCTCGCCGCCGGTGACCCGGTCGATGAGGGTGGCGTGCCGCTGCGCGAACGTCCCACGGCGCGTGTCCTGACCGGCCAGCCGGACCGGAGTCCCGTCCAGCAGCAGCGAGCCGAAAGCCAGGATCTCCCCGAAGCCCCAGTCGATCCCGCCCTCGGTCACCATCTTGGCGCGACGCTCCATCAGGGGCGCGAGCTTCGGGTGGGGGGTGAAGCCCTCCGGCAGGTTGACGTGCGCCTGACCGATGATGTCGAGCACCGACTGCTCGACGGCCGTCTCGATCGCTGACAGGTCGAGGGTGTCGGTCATCGGGGGCTCAGCGGCGGTCAAGGACGATGCGTCGCGCGTCTCGGCGAACACCCGCTCGAGCTGGGCCTGGTAGTCCTTCAGGGCCTCCTCGGCCTCCACGATCGTGATGTCCCCACGGCCGACCAGCTGCTCGGTGTAGGTCTTTCGCACCGACTGCTTGCGGTCGATCACGTCGTACATGAGGGGCTGGGTCATCGAGGGGTCGTCGCCCTCGTTGTGGCCACGCCGGCGATAGCAGACGAGGTCGATGACGACGTCCTTCCTGAACGCCTGCCGGAACTCGAAGGCGAGCTGGGCGACGCGCACGCATGCCTCGGGGTCGTCTCCGTTGACGTGGAAGATCGGCGCCTGCACCATTCGTGCGACGTCGGTGGAGTAGGTCGAGGTGCGGCTGTACTCCGGCGCCGTGGTGAAGCCGACCTGGTTGTTGATGACGATGTGCACGCTGCCACCGGTGCGGTATCCGCGAAGCTGCCCCATCTACAGGGTCTCCGCGACGACGCCCTGGCCAGCGAAGGCCGCGTCGCCGTGCAGCAGCACGGGCAGCACGGTAAAGCCCGCCTCACCCTTGTCGATGATGTCCTGTTTGGCGCGGACGATGCCCTCGAGGACGGGGTTGACGGCTTCGAGGTGGGAAGGGTTGGAGGTCAGCGTGACGCGCGTCGTCGAGCCATCGGCGGCGGTGAAGGTGCCCTCGGCGCCCAGGTGGTACTTCACGTCGCCGGAGCCCTGGACGGTGCGAGGGTCGAGGTTGCCCTCGAACTCACGGAAGATCTGACCATAGGACTTGCCGACGATGTTGGCGAGGATGTTGAGGCGGCCACGGTGGGTCATGCCGATCACGACCTCCTCGAGCCCGGATGCGGCAGCGCCGTGCAGGATCGAGTCGAGCATCGGGATGACCGACTCGCCGCCCTCAAGGGAGAAGCGCTTCTGGCCGACGAACTTGGTCTGCAGGAAGTTCTCGAACGCCTCTGCGGCGTTGAGCCGCTTGAGCACGTGCAGCTGGAGGTCGCGCTCGGGCTGCTGTGACTTCTTCTCCACACGCTCCTGGATCCAGCGGCGCTGGGCCGGGTCCTGGATGTGCATGTACTCGATGCCGACGTTGCGGCAGTAGGAGTCACGCAGGACGCCGAGGACGTCGCGAAGCTTCATCACGCGCTGCCCGGCAAAGCCGCCGACCGGGAAGGAGCGGTCGAGGTCCCAAAGCGTCAGCCCGTGGTTAACGACGTCGAGGTCCGGGTGGCTGCGGACCTTGAAGTTCAGCGGGTCGGTGTCGGCCATCAGGTGACCGCGCACCCGGTAGGCGTGGATCATCTCGTTGACACGGGTGGCCTTATCGAGGTCGCCCTCGTGAGTGGCCTGCACGTCCGGGACCCAGCGGACCGGCTCGTAGGGGATGTGCAGGGAGGCGAAGACCTCGTCGTAGAAGTCGTCCGCGCCGAGCAGCAGCTGGTTCATGCGGCGCAGGAACTCACCGGACTGCGCCCCCTGGATGACCCGGTGGTCGTAGGTCGACGTCAGGGTGATGATCTTCGAGATCGCGAGCTGCGCGAGGCTTTCCTCGGACGCGCCGGCGAACTCGGCGGGGTACTCCATGGCGCCGACGCCGATGATCGCGCCCTGTCCCTGCATCAGGCGCGGCACCGAATGCACCGTGCCGATGCCGCCCGGGTTCGTGAGGCTGATCGTCGCGCCCTGGAAGTCGTCGGTTGTGAGCTTGCCCCCACGCGCCCGACGCACGATGTCCTCGTACGCCGCGTGGAAGCCGGAGAAGTCGAGGGTGTTGGCGTTCTTGATGGCCGCGACGACCAGCGAGCGGGTGCCATTGGCGTTCTGCAGGTCGATCGCAAGCCCTAGGCCGACGTGGTCGGGGGTGAGCAGCGCTGGCTTGTCGTTGACGTGCGTGAAAGAGGTGTTCATCACCGGCACGTCGACGGCGGCCTTGACCAGCGCGTAGCCGATCAGGTGCGTGAAGCTGACCTTGCCGCCACGCGACCTGCGCAGGTGGTTGTTGATGACGGTGCGGTTGTCGGCGAGCAGCTTGGCCGGCACCGCCCGCACGCTGGTCGCGGTGGGGACCTCGAGCGAGGCCTCCATGTTGGTGACGACGCGCGCAGCCGCTCCCTTGAGCGGTGTGGTCGACGACGTCGTCACCACGGATACGACGGGAGCCTTGGCGGCGCTCTGCGGTGCCGGGGCGCTTGCGGAGGCGACCGGCGGGGCTGCGGCCGGTGCCGGTGCCGGTGTCGGTGCTGGTGCTGGTGCCGGTGTCGGGGCGGCGGCGGCGGCGGGTGCTGGCGCTTCTGGAGGGGCGGGTGCTGGCGCTTCGTGAGCGGCGGCTGCCGTCGTACCGTTGGAGGGGGTGGGTGCGCCGCCTGGGTGGTAGTCGGCGAAGTACGTCTGCCAGCTGTCACCGACGCTGGCAGGGTCCTTGAGGAAATCCTGGTAGAGCTCCTGGATGTACCACTCGTTCGCACCGAAGTCGCTCTGCTGACCGGATTGCGTCGACACGCTTGAACGCCGCCTTGTTTTCGGGCTCGGATGGCTGGCTGCCGAGGCACAAGGTTACTCGCGTGCACGACCCGACGGGACAAATGGTCGGGGTGGCCTGTGGCGCCTCATCCGGCCTCCACTCGGGTTGGTTCAGCGCGGTGCCGTCACGGAAATGCTGACAGACTGATCAGGTGCGCCGCCCCTTCTCCCTTGCCGTGATCGTCGTCGGCCTGCTGGCCCTGAGCGCCTGTGGCGGAGCGGGCAGCCCGCGAGCTGTGGCGAGCTCGCCGACCGCCAGCACCAACCCGACGGCGACGTCCGGCGTGACCGCCACGGGCACCCCGTCCGGCACCACGCCCCCGGGTCCCGGGAGGCTGTCAGCGTGGAAGGGCTGCGGCGGCGGCTTCCAGTGCGCCACCCTGATGGTCCCGCTCGACGCGACCAAGCCCGCACTGGGCACTGTCGACCTTGCCCTCACCCGGCACCGGGCGACGGGCAGCCGCCGGATCGGCTCGCTGCTGGTCAACCCCGGTGGTCCGGGCGCGTCGGCCGTCGACTTCGTCAAGGACAGCTATAGCTCCTTCCCCGCGGCGGTGCGCCAGCGTTTTGACCTGGTCGCGTTCGATCCGCGCGGGGTCGGCCACACCGAGCCGGTGCGCTGCGAGACGACAGCGCAGCTCGACATCTACTTCCACCTCGACCCGGTGCCGGACACGGCCGCCGAGCAGGCAGCTCTCGACAACGGCAACAGGATGCTCGCCGCCGGCTGCCAGCGCCGGTCGGCGCGGATCTTGCCGTACGTCTCCACCGCGATCGTCGCCCAGGACATGGACCGGGTGCGGCAGGCTGTCGGTGACCCGAAGCTCACCTACCTCGGCTACTCCTACGGCACCGCGATCGGCGCCTCCTACCTCGACCAGTTCCCCACGCACGTGCGCGCGATGGTCCTCGACGGGGCACTCGACCCGACCCTCACGTGGGACCAGCTGCTCGCGGGCCAGTCCCGCGGGTTCGACGTGGCCCTCGACGCCTTCCTGGCCGACTGCGAGCAGACCGGCTGCGCCTTCCGCAAGGCGGTGTCGGGTGACCTGACCCAGGCTTTCGACGCCCTGGCCAAGAAGGTCAAGACGCAGCCGCTGCCGGGCGACGCGACGCGCACCGTAGGGCCGGATGAGTTCACCCTCGGCGTCGGCGCCGGCCTCTACAGCCGGCAGTACGGCTGGCCCGCCATCGCGGGCGCCCTCGCCGATGCCGAGCGGGGGAAGGGTGACGTGCTGCTCGCCCTGAGCGACAGCTACCTCGAGCGTAGTGACAACGGCTACGCCAACGTCACCGAATCCAACTTCGCCGTCAACTGCATCGACCGGCCGTGGCCGCGCACCAACGCGCCGTACCAGGCCCTGGCGAAGCGGGTGGGGCAGAGCTACCCGCGGTTCGGGCCGGCGATTGCGTTGTCGGGCCTGGGCTGCGCGGTTTGGCCGGTCGCACCGGTCGGCAGGCCGCACGCGGTGAGCGCGCCGGCTTCGCCGCCGGTCATCGTCATCGGGACCACACGCGACCCGGCCACCCCGTACACGTGGGCGCAGGCGCTGGCAAGGCAGCTCGTCCACGCGACCCTGCTCACCCACAACGGTGACGGGCACACCGTCTACCGGGTGGGCGCGCCCGGCTGCATTACCGGGCCCGTCGACAGCTACCTGATCTCCCTGACGGTGCCGGCCGCCGCCACCTGCTAGCCGTCGGCGTTTCACGACGATCGTGGGTTCGGCGTACAGGTGGAGGGCAGGTTGCGTCACCCACCATGGGGTCGCGGTGGATCCGCGTGTGATCGTCTTCCTCTCCCCTTCAGGCGATCGCCCCGGTCGACGTAGGGCCACAGGCAACAACCTCCGGTACGACCCCCGCACGACCTGACCCCCGATCGAGGCTGCTGCGGTGCTTTCCCCCCACGGTGTGGTGATGCCGCCGCTGCGGTCGATGCTGGCCAGCATCGGTTCCCAGGTGGTGGAGGGCACGCTCATCCCGGGTTTGATCTTCTGGTCGATGCTGCACCTCACCGGTCTGGTGTGGGCACTGCTCTCGGGCCTGGCCTGGTGCTACCTGGCAATCGCCCGACGCTGGGCCCGTGGCGCGACGCTGCCCGCCGTACTCGTGGTGGGTGCGCTGCTGTTCACGACCCGCACCGGGGTCGCCCTGGCCTTCCACTCAACCTTCGTCTACCTGCTCACGCCGACCATCAACGCCTTCGTCCTGGCGGGTGCCTTCGTGGGCTCGGCGCTGCTCCGACGACCGCTGACGGAGCGGTTCGCCCGGGACTTCGTGGGACTGCCCGCGCACGTGACTGCTCTCGTCAAGGTCCAGCGGGCATTGCGTCGGCTGTCGCTGGTCTGGGCGCTGGTGAACATCGTCAACGGCGCCGTGGCGCTGCAGCTGCTCATGGCTGAGCGGTACGACGCCGTCATGCTGGCCCGGTCGCTGATGACGCCGGTGCTGTCTGCCTTCGCGGTGCTGTGCTGCGTGCTCATGGGTCGACAGGCCCTGCGGGCGGAGGGCATCCACCTCCACCTGCGGTGGCGGGACCAGACGGCCTGAACCTTAGTTGCTCCGTCTGGCGGTATCGGTATCCGTGACGCCTTCTTACTTTAGGTAATGTCCTCGACGCCAAGTCGGGGACGGAGCGAGCGTTGATCCACCGGGCGACGTTGGTCGCCAAAGCCCGGTGGGGAGCAGAGGCGAATCCGGCGCTCCGGAACCTCCCGGAGAGTGACCGTGGGACCTGCCCAGCAACAAGCATGGTCCCTCGGCGGCAGGCCTGCCGCGAGCTCCTACGCGCCGGACAGCCTGATCGGCGATCGGGAGCGATCCGAGGCTTTGTCCCGCTGTCTGCGCGGCGTGCTGCAACAGGCCCTCGTGACGACCGAGATCCTGTCACTGCAGGTCTGGTTCTCGCTGTTGCTCGACGGGGCGGTCGTCGTCGAGCGGGCGTCGGCGGGACGGATGTCAGGGGAGTGTTCGGTGCTGTCCATGTCAGTCAAACGACTACCCAAGACCATGCACGTCCCCGATGCGACGCTGCTCGTGTTCTCGACCAACGAGCGCGGCCGCGCCCATGCCCAGACCCTCCCGGCCCTGCTCGCGGCCGTCATGGACGGCGAGCTGAGCCGCCTTGCGGCCGAGCGGTCCGCCCGCCGGGCGCTCGAGATCGCCAACCGAGACCCCTCGACCGGGCTGGGCAACCGACGGGCGTGGCTGCACGCGCTGATGGTCGAGTCTGGCCGTGCGCAGCGGACTGGGCGTCCGCTGGCGGTCATCATTCTTGACCTTGACGGGCTCAAGATGGTCAATGACGCGCACGGTCACGCCGCGGGCGACGCCCTCATCATCCGGGCCGCCGAGGCGTTGTCCGCAAGTCGCCGAGCTACCGACAGCGTGTGTCGGCTCGGCGGCGACGAGTTCGGGATCGCTGCGCCGGACCTCACCAGCGAGCAGGCCGAGCAGCTGGTGGCTCTCCTGCGCGCCCGACTCGACGCGAGCGGGGTGCCCATTTCCTTAGGCTGGTCGGTTGGCGCGGCAGGCACCCCGATGGATGACCTGTGGCAGCGAGCAGACGCTGCGATGTACGCCGACAAGCGGGCCCGCCGCTGACGTCGCGTCAGTTCACGGAGTCCAACAAAGTCGGCCTGTGAGGCGCAGGTCCCTGTTGACCAAAGAACTCAACAGGCGTAGAACTCAACACATGAAGAGATCTGTGGAGGTACGCGACCTCATCGTCAGCCGGGGGAGTCGCGAGGTGCTGCACGGGCTCGCGTTCTCCCTCCTCGCCGGCCAGATCACCGGCCTGCTCGGACCGAGTGGCTCCGGCAAGACCACCCTGCTGCGTGCATTGGTCGGCGTGCAGAGCGGCGTGTCTGGGACCGTGCGGGTGCTCGGCCGGCCGGCCGGAAGTGCTGACCTGCGGCGCCGGGTTGGCTACGTCACGCAGGCACCAGCTGTCTACACCGACCTGTCGGTGCAGGAGAACCTCGCCTACTTCGCCGCCGTCCTGGGTGTCGGCGAGACGCGGGTCGACACCGTCCTCGGCCAGGTCGGTCTCACTGGCCACCGCACCCAGTTGGTGCAGAGCCTGTCCGGCGGGGAGCGGGCCCGGGTCTCGCTGGCCAGCGCCTTGCTGTCGACCCCCGAGCTGCTTGTTCTCGACGAGCCGACGGTCGGCCTCGACCCGGTCCTGCGCCGAGACCTGTGGGCCCTTTTCGGTGAGCTCGCTGCGGACGGCGCGACCCTGCTCGTGAGCAGCCACGTCATGGACGAGGCGGCCCGCTGCGACCGGCTGCTGCTGCTCCGCGACGGCCGGATCGTTGCCGACGACTCTCCGGCGGACCTGCTCACCCGGACCGGCGCCACTGATGTCGAGGGCGCCTTCCTCACGATCGCGGAGGCCGCAGCATGAGCGCCCGGATCACCGTAGCCACCGCCCACCGGGTGCTGACTCAGCTTCGCCGCGACCACCGCACGATGGCTCTTTTGCTAGCGGTCCCGGTGCTCCTGCTGACGTTGCTGCGCTACATGTACGACGGCCAACCCCAGACGTTCAACGCCGTCGGCGGTCCGCTGCTCGCACTGTTCCCCTTCACCACGATGTTCCTGGTCACCTGCGTCGCGATGCTGCGCGAACGCACCTCCGGGAGCCTCGAACGGCTGCTCACCACCCCACTGGGGCGGGCCGACCTGCTGCTCGGCTACGCCCTGGCGTTCGGCGCCGTCGCGATCGTGCAGACCCTGATCGCCTCGATCGTGGCGCTCACGCTACTGGGGCTCACCCTCGCGGCCTCCCCGGCGCTCGTCGTGCTGCTCGCGGTGCTCGACGCCCTGTTGGGCATGGCCCTGGGGCTGTTCCTGTCAGCCTTCGCACGCAGCGAGTTCCAGGCCGCGCAGTTCCTGCCGGCCTTCGTCCTCCCGCAGCTGCTGCTCTGCGGGTTGTTCGTTGAGCGCTCGGCGATGGCGGCGCCCCTGCGCTGGCTGTCCGACGCCTTCCCGCTCACCTATGCCGTCGACGGCATGCAGCGGCTCGCCGCCTCCCCGGCCGTGTCGGGCACCCTCATCCGGGACCTACTGGTCGTCGCCGGCGCCTCCGTCTTGGCTCTGGGCCTGGGTGCCGCGACGCTGCGCCGCCAGAGCGAATGACCGGCGGCCGGCGGCCCGGGGAGAGCGGCACCCGCGACGCGATCCTCGCGGCCGCCCGGCTGGCCTTCGGCAGGCAGGGCTACGGCGCTACCTCAGTCCGGGCCGTCGCCCGGGCTGCCGGGGTCGACCCCTCGCTGGTGCTGCACTTCTTCGGCTCCAAGGACGGGCTGTTCGAGGCTGCGCTCCAACTGCCTGCCGACCCCGCCGTGATGGTGGCCGGTCTCCTTGCCGGCGACCTCGACACCCTCGGCGAGCGGGTTGTCCGAACCTTCCTCGGGGTCTGGGACGGCACGCCCGGACAGGGACCGATGCTTGCGATGCTGCGCAGCGCCGTCTCCCATGAAGACTCAGCCGCGATGCTGCGCGAGCTGCTGCTCCGGGTGATCCTGCGCCCGGTCGCCCACGGTGCAGGAGGCGACCGCCCCGACCTTCGTGCTTCGCTGCTCGCCTCACAGATCGTCGGGCTGGCCCTCACCCGCTACGTCCTCAAGCTCGAACCGGTCGCCTCAGCCTCCGCTGACGACCTCGCCCCGCTGTACGGCCCTACCCTGCAGCGCTACCTCACCGGCACGCTGTAGCGAAGGCCAGGTGAATCTGTGCGGCCCGCTACCGCTCGGGTGCGGGGATCGAGGCCCCTGCCAGGTCCGGTCCGTGCAGGTCGTGTCGCGGGCAATCGCCGTTGACCAGTTCAGCGGTCTGTGCTGATCGGGGCGAACAGGCACAGGACGTCGGCGTCGTGCTGCTCGGGGTCGATGAGCAGCAGCACCTCGTCGCCGACCGCGAGCTCGGTGTGGGCGCGGACCGGGACGAGCTGTCCGTCTCGGACGATAGCGCTGACCCAGGTGCCCTCGGCCAGGCCGGGCAGGTTGGCCAGGGCGGAACCGGTGGCCTGCGAGCCGGCCTGCACCGTGAGGCGGTGAGCTCCCTGCGGCGCGTCCCGGAGGCGGACCCCCAGGGTGTAGGGCTCCTGTTCCACGGCGCGCATCTCGATCCGCATCAGTCGCGCCACCGTCGGGACCAGGGAGCCCTGTCCTACGACCGAGACCATGACCACGATGACGACCACGCCATAGGCCCTGTGACCGTGAGGGAGCGGCAGGAGCAGCGTCCCGAGCAGGAGCGGCACCGCCCCCTTCAGCCCGGCGAAGAGCACGAAGGTCCGCTCCCGACTGGTCAGCCTCACGGGAAGCAGCAGCGGAAGCCCCACGGCCGGCCGTACGACGAGCGCGAGAGCCAGGCCGATCACGACGCCGGGCACCCAGACGTCGGTGCGGCTGAGCTCGTGCAGATCCACCGTGAAGCCCAGCATCGCGAAGGCAATGACCTCAGCCAGGCTCGCCAGGGCGGAGTGGAAGCGCTCGATCTCCCGCTTGTACGGCGCTCGCTCGTCACCCAGGGCGATGCCCGCTACGAACACGGCAAGGAAGCCGGAGCCGTGTGCGACGGTCGCGATGCCGAACAGCAGCGTCACGCTCACGAGGACGCGGACGGCGTGCAACCCCTCGGCTGGCAGGGGAACGCGTCGCATCGCCAGCAGGAGCAGGCGTGCACCCACGAGGCCGACGGTGGCGCCCACCCCCATCTGCAGGAGGAAGGTGCCGGCCACGCCACCCAGGGCTCCGCTGCTCAACGACCCGGCGCTGATGAGCGCGGCCATCAGGGCGATACCGACCGGGTCGTTCGCCCCGGACTCGCCCTCCAGGACAGTGCCGCTGGGGCCTTGGACCTCACGCTGGCCGAGGACGGAGAACACGACAGCAGGATCGGTGGGGGAGATCGCGGTCGCGACCAGGACGGACAGGTACCAGCTCACGCCCAGGAGCACGTGCACGAGCAGCGCCGCGCCGGCCACCGTGGCGAAGGTCCCGACTACCCCCAGGGTGAGTACCGCCGGTGCGGCGGTGCGCATCCGTCGGGCGCCGATGTGCATGCCGCCGTCGAACAAAATCACGACCAGCGCGAGGGTGACGACCCGCTCGACCGTCTGGTGCGAGGGCTCGGGCACGCCTGGGATCTGTGCGACCGCCGACGCGACCACGAGGAACAGCGCCGGAGCGGGGATGCGCACCCAGCGGGTCAGTGCGTGGGACTGGACAGCGACCAGGCCGGCTCCGCCGACGCAGAGCACCAGCAGGCCAAAGGTGAGGGACTCGTGCACGAGGGCTCCTGGCATGGCTGTAGGTGTTGCCGACCAGACTTCCCGGCGCTCCTGGCCGGCAGCCTACGCAGGGCGAGCTCGTCACGTACCTCGTTGGGGTTGTCGGGCTGACGATCCTGCCGTCGTGACGCGTGTGATCGGCACGGGCTCAGCTGGTGCTGGCTCAATCCGGGCTGGATCACTACCGTGGTCACCCGTCTGTTCCTCATCGCGCGTCGGCTGCTGAGCTAAGCCGACGCCGACCCCCGAGCGGGTCCTGCACGGAATCGGGCTGGAGCTGCTCCGTGTCTTGGGCGACCCGTCGGGTGATCTCGATGAGCTGGCACATGCACTGCCCGCGCAGTGGCTCGGGGAAGTCGTCGGCAAGCCGGTTGTAGACGATGCGACCCTGTTTGCTGGCGACGACGAGCCCGGCGGTGCGGAGTAACCGCAGGGCGTAGGTGACCTGGTCCTCGTTGGCGCCGAGGGCGAGGGCCAGGTCGCCCACGCACAGCTGCTTGCTGAGGTCCAGCGCGTACAGGATCCGCAGGCGGACGGGGTCGGCGATCAGACTGAGGATCCCGGTGAGCCGCACGGCGTCGTCGGCCGAAGGAAGCCGGTCGCGGGCGTGCTCGACGCGGTCGGGGTCCAACGGCTGTGGGACCGTCGTCGTCATCGAGGGGCTCCGGGGTGCTCGACAGCTCCGCGCGCGTGGGCGCTACCGCTCAGCTCGACCTCGCTGGGCCGGGAGGTGTAGGCGTCGGCGCAGCCCTGCCCGCAGAAGACGTAGTCCGTTCCGTCGACGGTGCCACGCGCACCGGGGTGGGCGACCTCGACGTCCATCCCGCACACCGGGTCGCGGGCGGTCTCCAGATGCGCGAGTGGCTCGGCGACGAAGCGATCATGGCAATCGGTGGAACAGAAGGAGTAGTCGCGTCCGGCGTAGCTCGCGTGCGCCGCTGCCGTGTCCGGGTCGACGGTCATGCCGCACACCGGGTCTACGACACCACCGGCGGTCGGGCCGTCGGTCATCGGC
>JAYTHM010000387.1:0-3946 GCA_043732645.1 Frankiales bacterium | reverse complement strand
CGACCGGGGCGTCGGCCGACCGGGGTGGGCTGGCCATCGAGGTGGGGTTGCCGTTGCCGCGGGGCTGTCCCGTGACGTCGATCATGTCCTTGATGGCCACCGCCAGGCCGAGCAGCGGGCCGTCCGCGGCGCGGGCCGGGGCCGGCAGCAGGCGAACGACGGCGTTCAGCGGCCGCCCCAGCCGCTCGGCTCTCTCATAGGTCGCCAGCAGGTCCAGGTTGGCCCGCTCGCACCGGCGCTCTCCCCGCTCGATGGCTTTGACCAGCTCCGCGACATAGGTCGTCAGTGGACCGCTGAGGTCTTCCAGCAGGGCGCCCACTTCGGTCGGCCGGTGCCGGACGGCCAGGTCGCGGTAGATGCCGCTGTGGGTCTTGGCGCTGGCCCGGTTGAAGACCACCAGCTGGTCCACCGAACCCTCGACATCAGCAGGGTCGAAGCCGTCGAAGGCCTCGGGGACGGCCGGCGACTGTGCCAGCACCTCGCGCGCCAGCGCGGTGAGGAGCGTGCGGTAGGCCGGGTCGGCCAATGCTTGCGCGATCGGGAGGTCGGAGACGGCGGTGGCGATCAGCATCGCCCCGTACGCCCGTTTGGACCAAAGGTAGCCGGAGATGTTGTCGGTCGCCTCAGCCCACGGCAGGGCCGCGACCAGGTTGCGTACCCGCTGGCTGACCGGGCCGGCCGGCTCGCCGACTCGGAACGTCGCCACGTTGCCCTGCAGGACGCGCCCTGGCCCCACGACGTCAGCACCGAAGTTGATGAAGCCGATGACGAGCCGGTCGGCGCCGATGGCCGTGGTGATGAGGTTGGCCGGGTGGCCGTTCTGGAGCGAAACGACGTACCCGTTCTCACCCAGCCGCCCGGCCACCGCGCAGAGGGCCTCGCGCGTGTGGTGGGACTTCACCGCGAGCAGCACGATGCCCAGATCGTCTGGCAGGTCGGCGGGCAACACCGCCGTCGCCGGGACCGTGAAGGTGTCGACCGGACCCTCCAGCTGCAGGCCGTGGGCGTTGAGGGCCGCGACGTGATCTGGGTCGCTGTCACAGAACAGAACGTCATGACCTGAGCGCACCAGGTGGGCGCCGACGGTGCCTCCGATAGCGCCGCTGCCGATGACGGTGAACCTCACGTCAGCAACTCCCATGTTAAATCTGCGTGCAACTGATTGACACCTGAGATGTCAGTGGGGAAAGTACGCCCCACCCGCTTCGCGCACCACTGCACCGGAGGACCTCGCATGCGTCGTGCCCTTGGCACTCTCATCGCTCTTGTACTGACCGTCTCGGCCTGCGGAGGAACGACATCCTCCACCGCGCCCTCTAAGAACACGCCCGCCAAGGGTGGCGACCTCGTGATTGTCCGAGCCCTGGACTCCAAGTCCATGGACAACACGACCGTCTTTGACAATGCCTCCATCTGGGTGTTCGAGCAGATGATGGAGATGCTCTACACCGTCACCCCGGACGGCAAGGGTGTGAAGCCGTGGCTCGCGGAGAGCTACAAGCTCTCACCGGACAAACTGCGCTGGACCTTCAAGCTCCGTCCTGGCGTGAAGTTCAGCAACGGCACCCCCGTGACCTCCGCCGACGTGAAGTTCTCCATCGACAAGGCTTCCAGGACGAAGGGCGGCTGGGAGTTCATCAACACCGCCATCAAGAACGTGACGGCGCCGGACCCGATGACCGTCGTCGTCACCACCAAATACCCCTGGGCGCCGCTGCTCGCGGACCTGTCGAACTTCAATAACGCCATCTTGCCCAAGGACTACGCAGGCATGACAGCCGCGAAGTTCTACGACGCCCCGATCGGCACCGGGCCCTTCAAGTGGGACCACTGGACAAAGGGCGCCGAGCTCAAGCTGGTCAAGAACCCCGACTACTGGCAGGCCGGCAAGCCCAGCCTGGACAGCGTCACCTGGAAGTCCGTCCCGGATGACAACACCCGCACCCTGCAACTGCAGGGTGGCCAGGCCTCGATCAACGAGTTCCCGCCGTTCTCCTCGGTCAGCCAGCTCAAGAACAGCAGCACCACCAAGGTCACGTTGTTTCCGTCGACCAAGACCGACTACCTGCTGCTGAACAACACGACCGCGCCGTTCAACGACGTGCACGCCCGTCGGGCCATCTCGCTGGCCATCGACCGGCAGTCCATCATCAAGAGCGTGCTCTTTGGCAACGGCACCCCGGCCAACTCCTTCATGCCGCCGCAGGTGCCCTTCTACGATCCCGCGAGCCCGGGACTGCAGTTCGACCTCACCGCAGCCAAGGCCGAGCTGGCGAAGTCCAAGACCCCCACCGGCTTCTCGGCGACGTATCTTTCCTCGGCCGGTGATGTTCAGGACGCGGCGATCGCCCAGGTCCTGCAGAGCGCAGTCAAGCCTCTCGGCATCAACATCAAGATCGAGAATGTCGACGCGGCCACGGCCCGGGCCCGCCAGGACAAGCTGGACTACCAGATCACGCACTCGTCCTGGACCATGGACATCGCTGACCCCGATGAGCTGGTGAGCTTCGCGGTCGACCCGACCACGGGGGCGAAGAGCTTCTACACCGGCTACAACAACCCCGAGGTCATCCAGGCGACACATGATGCCCAGCGGGCCTTCGCCGACGCCGAGCGGCAGGCGAAGTACACCCTCATCCAGAAGAAGGCCGCAGACGATGCGTTCATGGCGTTCTTGTACTACTCGCCCTACCAGTACTCATACTCCAACAAGGTGAACGGCTTCTTGCCGTACCCGACCGGCAACTACCACCTGGAGGACGTGACCCTCAGCAAGTAGGACCGAGCACCTAGGGCCCCAGGTGGTCAGGTGGTCTGCAGGAATTCCGGACGGGACAGGAGGGCGGCACGACGATGGCATATCTGGCCTTCATCGGCAGACGGCTGTGGCAGCTGCTTCCTGTCCTGTTCGGGATCACCCTGGTGGTCTTCTTCATGATCCATCTCATTCCGGGTGACCCTGCGTCCACGCTGCTCGGCAACCGTTCCACACCGCAGGCCGTTGCAGCCCTGCGCCTGCAGTTCGGCCTGGACGAGCCGCTCTACCGGCAGTACCTGGACTTCCTGGGACGGATCCTGCACGGCGACCTCGGTGTGTCGTTCGTCTACAAGAGCCCCGTAAGCGGGCTGGTCCAGGGACGCATCTCTGCCACCTTGTGGCTGCTCGGGGCGGGGGCGTTGTTCTCACTGCTGATCAGCGTGCCGCTGGCGGTGATCGCCGCGAGCCGCAAGGACGGTGTGGCTGACCAGGCGGTGCGGGTCGTGCCGCTGATCGGACTCGGGATGCCGACGGTGTGGGTCGGGCTGATGTTCCAGCTGCTGCTGTCGCTCAAGCTGGGCTGGTTCCCGGTGAGCGGCTTCGGCAGCACCCTCACCGAGCACCTGCAGTCGATCGTGCTCCCGGCCCTGACGGTTGCGGTCGCGCTGGCCCCGATCCTGGTGCGCAGCCTGCGCACCAGCCTGATCGACGTGCTCGACAGCGACTACGTCCTCACTGCCCGCGCCAAGGGCATCAGCCGCAATCGCCTGTTGGTCCGGCACGCCCTGCGCAACGCCGCCGTTTCCTCGGTGACCGTTTTGGGAGTCAACATCGCCTACCTGGTGGGGGCCACCGTCATCGTGGAACGCGTCTTCGCGCTGCCCGGGCTGGGCACCCTCATGCTTGACTCCATCTACAGCCGGGACTTTCCCGTGGTGCAGGGAGTCGTGATCGTCATCGCCGTGCTGGTCGTGCTGGTCAACCTGGCCTCCGACCTGGCCCATGCCTCGCTTGATCCGCGCGTGGGAGTGGAACGATGACCGCCGTCGTGGAGCGTCCCCTCGACGGGCCGGCTGAGCCGACCGACCCGGCGTTGCTGTTCGTCGTCCCCCGGCGGCGACGCCTCAACAAGACCCTCGTTTCGGGCCTGGCGCTGGTGGGGCTGCTCGTTCTGGCCGCCGTCTGCGC
>JAYTHM010000386.1:0-3965 GCA_043732645.1 Frankiales bacterium | reverse complement strand
CCCCGTCCGATGCATGTCGGGCGAGGGCCCCGCCAACACCGAGGACCTCGTCGTCCGGATGGGCGACAACCGCGACAACGCGCATTGGCTCCCCCTTCCTACGTCAACCTGATCCGGTGTGCACGATCGCTGCAAGGGGCCGTAGGGCAAACCGGCAATTGACGTAGCCGATCTACGACGTGGGCCCGAGGATCCTTGGAGCAGAGGGGTGGATCGTCCTCAGCGCAGCGCAGCGCTGCACGGACCGGCTCGGGAGCCGACGGTCACCGACGGGATGGAGAGAGACGAATGGAGCTCAGCGAAGCGTTTGTCCGGATCGTCGGACGTCACTTGGTCCTCATCTTCCTGCTCGTGAGTTTGGGTCTGCTCGGTGGCGGTCTGCTGCACGGTGGCGACCCGACCGAGTACGCGGCGACCGTGCGACTCGCCCTCGGCACCAGTGACCCGTCATCTCAAGCGCAGTCGACGGTCGCTGGGGACACGGCACAAGCACTGGCCACCGGACAGGGACTCATCGAGGACGCACTGCGCAAGGTTGGGGTGCGCCGCGACTCGGTGGGCATCGCGCAGCATCACGTCGATGCCCAGGTGATGGGGAGCTCGGGGGTGGTGTCGCTCTCTGTGACCGACACCGACGCGAACGTCGCGATCGCGCTCGCCAACGCCATCGGTACGGGGGTCATAAGGGCGCATGAAAACATGCTGAACGGTCGAGCCGCGGCCACCTTGGATCGTGTCCAGACCGACATCGGCCAGGCAGAGCGGTCGATCGCTTCGCTCGACGCGCACATCAGCGCCGTAGGCCCCCTGTTCGATGTCATCCTGCCAAGTGGGGGTGTCCCGCTGAGCGAGCGGCCATGGGCAGCGCCGAACCAACTGATCCGACAGCGTGCGGACCTCGTCCAGGGGCTGCTTTCCCTGCAGAGCGAGCGAGCCAGCTTGGAGGCCGTAGGTGCACCGCATGCGCAGGGCGTGATCGTCGACTTTGCGGCGGCGCCGGCGCAACGCGTCCCTGGGCAGCTCGTCCCGTACCTGGCCCTGGGTGGCCTGCTGGGCCTCATCATCGGAGTGGGCCTCTCCGCAACGCTTGAGACCTTCCGCCCGACGCTCGTCGGGCGCAATGCCATCGCTCGAAACCTTGGCGCACCGGTACTTGCTGAGCTGCGTGGGGATGCCACGTCCGAGGCCGACATCGCGGAGGCTGCGATCCATATCGAGCTTGCGGCCACCGGTGCCCACGTCCACCGCGTGGCGCTGCTCGCTCCCAGCCGACAGTTCGATCTGCGACCTCTTGCCGACCACCTGACTCCCCTAATCACCGGACTCGCCGTTCACGTCATCGGGCCGGCTGGGCCCCTCGTTGCCGCTGGTGGATCGTCGGCGCCATCCAGGGACGAGGGTGCCCTAGGAGCGTGGCCGCCGGCAGCAGACGGAGCCACCGGGGTTGTCCTCATCACGCCCAAGGCGGTTCGTCTCGCCGAACTGACCCGCACTATCGAGTTCTTCACCATCAGTGGCTGGCCGCTGATCGGGCTGATCGTCGTCAGCGGTCGTCGGACGTGGATGCACCCCCGCCACCAAACGGAACCGGCAGCACCGACTGGCGCCTCGTCGCCGCGTAACCCCGTCAGCCATTGAGGGTCACCCGACCCGTCCTACCCGCTTCGTGTGAAGGAGGCATTGTGGACATGACCGTCTTGACCACGGACGAGCCCATGGTCGATCCGCACCCGCGCGTCTTCGACAGCCTGGCAGTACCGGCTGACCCCCGGGTGCTGGCAACTCTGGCCCAAGGTGTCGTGGACGTCGACCTGGCCGCACCGCCGGTCGTGCTCCCCGACTTTCACCACAAGGCCGATCTCGAGATGCCTTCGAGCATTGCAGTGGCAACGCGGCAGACCATCCGGCAGGCGTTCACGAGCGCATCGGTCAACTGTGGCATGGCCCTGATGGCTCTCGACATGGACGCGCCGGATGAGCGGTCGATCGCCAGCTACTTCGAGGCCGTCCGCAGTCGCTACCCCCACCCCCCCAGCTGGCGCCGGGAGTTGTCGTTCAACGACGTCCTGCGTGCGGCCGAGGAGGGGGCCGCCTTCAGCGTGGACCGCTACGGTCTGCCCGCTGAGGCACTTGAGCGCATCGAGGAGTTCGGGCAGCTGCCCCTTGATACGTACGGTGGCGTTGCCCGGCTGCGTCGAGAGCTGCCGCGGCTCTCCTTCCATGTGTCTCGTCACCGTTTCGGCTCGATCGGCCCCAGCAATCACTTCGTCGAACTGCAGCGGGTCGAGGAGATCCTCGACCCGGAGGCTGCAGCCATTCTCGGCGTCGCGGCAGGTCAGTTAACGCTGCAGTATCACGCTGGCGGTGGCCTTCTCACTGGACAGGTCGGTCGGCTGTTCGCCCAGCGGCAGAAGAAGCACGGTGCGCTACAGCTTCAGATGGCGCTTGCCCGGCCGCTGGCCCACGTGGCGAAAGCCCGTTCCGCGGCGCAGCTGCGGGCGCGGCTCGAGCTCTATTTTCGGTCCGGTTGCCCAACTATCCCGTTGCACAGTGATGAGGGCAGTCGCGTCATGCTCGCAAATGCGGCAGCCATGAACTACGGCTTTGCTTTCCGGGCGGCCACGTACGCCACGTTAGCCAGATTGGCCGCCGAGGTCTTTGGGGCACGATCCACGAAGTTGGTCGTTGACTCACCGCACAACTCGATCTACGAGGAAGAAGTCGGTGGGCGCTCTGCGATCGTCCACCGGCACAATTCGTGTCGCGCCTATCCAGCGTCCCGCATGGTCGCCGGAACCGCCTTTGGTGCGGTCGGCCAAGCGGTCCTGCTGCCAGGCACGCACCGAACCTCGTCCTTCTTGTGCGTGACGGGGCATGCCGCCGAGACGAGTCTTTATTCCGCTTGTCATGGCGCCGGTACCGTCATTGACAAGTTCATCGATGATGGGAAGTCCAGCGCTGACCACCTCGGTCGTTCGACGCTTCGCTTCCGCTACGGGGACCAGGAAGCGTCATCTGTACCGCATCTCGACGACCGCGGTGTCGACGCTGCGCTAGCCATCATGGTCACGCATGGCCTGGTCCGCCCGGTGGCTCGCATGCGTCCGATCGCGGTCTTGAACTAATGACCGCATACCGATGAAGGCCTGGCCTGTGCCGCTTCCTCCCGGCAGACTTGCATTGGTCCTGCGTGACGGGCAGGCGCCGTTTGCCGATCGGCCGCGTCCACCTGAGGCGATGCGGCGAGCCGGCGAACACAGCGCGGTCGCTCGCGCCGCCATGGCGCTGGGCGTGGCCGGGTTGCCGATCCTGCAACCGACTGTGGTGGGCAATCTCGGCCCGGCTGACGGGGCGATCGCTTTGGGTATTGCCGGCACCTTGCTCTGGGTAGGGGCCAGTCGGCAGGTGCTGCGCAGCGCTTACGTCCTGCCGGTCTCCCTTGCCGTCTGCGGAGGTCTGCTGGCTGGCCTCTTTGGAGATCAGCCTGCTCAGGCGGTCCTGGCCGTCGCCCAGGACATCTATCTAGCCCTTTGGGCTATGGCGTGCGTCAATCTCAGTCGCCGAGCAGACTCAGCCGGTTTCCTGGTGCGGGCGTGGTGTGTCAGCGCATTTGCCTGGGGAGCATTGCTGTTCGTCTTCGTCGGCCGTACGGCGCTCAGCGTGTCCGCCGGCGGCAGTCGCCTCAGCTTCACCTCCGACACCAACGGGGCGGGGCTGTATTTTGTTCTCTCCATCTTCGTGATCGCTGCGGCGCGCTATCCGCGCCGGCGCGTATGGCGGGCCACAGCCATCTCCCTCTTGCTCATCGACACGGTTCTCACCGGCTCACTGGGCGCGCTCAGCGGTCTGTTCTCGGGCTTGGCCGTGTGCGTCGTCCTGGCGGTGTTGGCGAGGCGTGGACCCGCGCCCGCGGTTGCCCTGGTCATCACGTTGGCGCTCGCGACGGCGTCTGGCGTCCTCTACGC
>JAYTHM010000385.1:0-3984 GCA_043732645.1 Frankiales bacterium | reverse complement strand
AACCACACGGTCAGCGGCGTGCGGGTCTTGTCGAAGATCGTGCCGGCCGTCGCAGACACCTTCCGGTCGCAACCCGCGCACTTCCAGCGCGCGTCCTTGAGCCGCCAGCCCAGAACCCCGTCGCAGTGCCGACACTGCAAGCCTTCGGGCCAGCGCAGAACCTGGTGCGGAAGTTGTTGCGTGACAGGGCCGTCCCGGCGCTGGAGGTGAACAGCAGGCCGTCGTCGTGGGTCTGGTTGTCGCGGATGTGGTTCTGGAGCTGTTGGCAGGTGCCTTCGTCGATTTGGACGCTCCGTTGCTCATCGTTTTTGGGGTGATTCTTGAGGTAGATCCGCTGGCCGGTGGGGGAGTGCTTCTTGGTGACTTCCACGATGGTCCGATGGACCAGCGCGACGTGGGTGGTCATGTCGATGTCGCAGGGGCGCAGCGCGATCAGCTCGCCCCACCGCAGGCCGGCTTCGATCGCGAGCAGCACCATCATCTGGTACCGGGCGGGTAGCTGGTGCAGGATCTGTTCGAACTGGGCGGAGGTGATGATCTGCTTGGGCTTCGTCACGACCTTGGGTAGCGCGGTGTGGCTGGCGGGGTTGCTGCCGATCGCGCGGTCGATGACGGCGCGGTTGAAGATCTTGTGTAGCAGCGCGTGGTACTTCACGACCGACCGGGGGCTGGCCGCCGGTCGTGACGTCGTTGCCCCAGGCTTGGATCATGGCTGGGCTGATCCGGCGCACCGGAACCGTGCCGAACCGGGGTAGGAAGTGCTTGTCGAGGTAGTAGCCGTAGGCGGTGCGGGTGGAGACTTCCAGGTGTTGGGTGGTGGGCCGGTAGGAGGTGGCGTCGTAGTCGCCGAAGGTGGTGCTGTCCGGCGATGGGCGAGGCCCAGTCCCCCCGGCTGGCGTCTAGTTCGAGTTGCGCGGCCTTCTTGGCTGCTTCCTTCTCAGTCTTGAACCCACCTTCTTCGTGGTAGTGGCCGTCGGAGCTGAGATAGGCGGCGTAGTGCCGCACGGTCGCGTCCTTGAGGGTCTTGGCTCGGGGGTAGTAACCATTAAGGTCTTTGACAATGTTCGCCTGCCTAGACCCGTCGTTATGGGCCGGTGGTGGCCGGTGGACGGGCCCCGTCGGTGAATGGCGAGTGCAGGACGTCCATCGCTTGTTGGCGGTGTTTGCTAGCGGCCGATAGGTAGGACCGGACGGCCAGGAACGACTTCGTGGCTATCGTGCACCTCAAGCGCCGCAGCGGACCTGGCGACCGGCACGACTCCGAGCACCCGTTGCCCAAGTCCGTTCGTGGGAGCCCCCCTTCGGACGGGTCAACGACCTGTCGGCGCTCTGGGCTCACGTGGTTGGTTTCTCCGTTTGCTGGCGCAGCCAGGGGAGTAGTCCACCGGCCAGGAGCATGGCGACCTGCCGACCGGACAGCCGGTGTCGTGCGGTGTACTCCTGGTCGCGGGTGGCGTTGCGCACTTTGACCTCGGTGCCGGAGCTGATCTCGTTCCGAATGCCCGCCATCACCAGGACGTCGTCCTGCTCGATCTGACGGTAGTCCTCGGGGTCGACGAACTCGATCGCAAGCACCCCGAAGTTCGTCAGGTTCTGCCAGTGGATGCGGGCGAAGGACACGGCGAGGACCGCGCGCAGACCGAGGTAGCGCGGCGCGATCGCGGCGTGTTCCCGCGAGGATCCCTGTCCGTAGTTGGCGCCACCGACCACGATGTGTCCGCTGCCGTCCTTGCTCGCGAAGACCCGCCGTGCGTAGGTCTCATCGAGCTGGCTGAAGGTGAACTCGGCCAGCTTGGGGATGTTGCTGCGATAGGGCAGCACTCTGGCTCCGGCCGGCAGGATCTCGTCGGTGGACACGTCATCGCCGACCTTGAGCGCGACCGGTGCTTCGATCCGGTCGGGCAACGGCCCGAAGTCGGGCAGCGCTGAGATGTTCGGCCCCTTGACGAGCTCGACGCGGCCGGCTTGCCCAGGCGGCAGCGGCGCTTCGAACATGCCTCTGTTCACACTGGATCGGGTCGGCAGCTCGAGCTGCGGATACTCGATGCCAAGCAGTCGCGGCAGCTCGCGAGGGTCAGTGATCTGACCGGTGAGCGCGGCCGCTGCGGCGCTCTCGGGTGAGCACAGGAAGACCGAGTCCTGATGCGTTCCAGAGCGTCCCGGAAAGTTACGCGGGAACGTGCGCAGGCTGTTGCCGCCGACCGTTGGTGCCTGGCCCATCCCGATGCAACCCATGCACCCGGACTGGTGCAGCCGCGCACCGGCAGCGATCAGATCGAAGGTGGCGCCCATCTTCGTCAGGTCCTGCAGGATCTGCCGGGAGGACGGGTTGATGTCGAAGGACACTCCCGGATGTGCCTGTCGCCCTCGAACGATCGCGGCGACCACCGCGAAGTCGCGCAGCCCCGGGTTAGCCGACGAGCCGACCACCACTTGTTCTACGTCTTGACCAGCCACCTCATGCACTGGCACCACGTTGCCCGGTGAGCTGGGTAGCGCAATTAGCGGTTCCAGTGAGGACAGGTCGATCTCCTCGGTGACGTCGTATGTCGCGTCCTGGTCGGCGATTAGCTCGACGAAGTCGTCTTCGCGCTGCTCGGCCTGTAGGAACGCACGCACCTGTTCGTCGGCCGGGAACACCGTGGTGGTGGCGCCCAGCTCCGCCCCCATGTTGGCGATCACATGCCGGTCCATGGCGGTCAGCCGCGCCAGCCCAGGGCCGTGGTACTCGATGATCTTGTTCACGCCACCTTTGACGCCGTGCCGACGGAGCATCTCCAAGATGACGTCCTTCGCGCTCACCCAGGCCGGCAGCTCACCAGTCAGGCGCACGCCCCAGATCTCGGGCATCCGCAGGTAGACCGGTTCACCGGCGATAGCCGTCGCCACCTCAATGCCGCCGAGCCCGATCGCGAGCATGCCCAACGAGCCGCCAGCAGGGGTGTGGCTGTCCGAGCCGACCATCGTCTTGCCCGGGATCCCGAAGCGCTGCATGTGGGTGGGGTGGGAGACGCCGTTGCCGGCTTTGGAATACCACAGACCGAACCGCTGGCAGGCCGACCGCAAGAAGGCGTGGTCCTCCGCGTTCTTGCTGTCGGCCTGCAGCAGGTTGTGATCGACATACTGCACTGATACCTCAGTGCGCGACCGATCCAGGCCGAGGGCTTCCAGCTCAAGCATCACCAGGGTGCCGGTGGCGTCCTGGGTGAGCGTTTGGTCGATGCGCAACGCAATCTCAGCCCCGGCTTTCATCTCCCCAGAGAGGAGGTGCGCTGCGATCAGCTTTTGCGCGACGTTCTGCCCCATAGAGACCTCCTGGCGCACCGTAACACCGTCGTCACCGACCCGTCGATCGACCGGCCAAGGCCGCCGTCGATGCGGAGGCCCGCCGATGTGTGCACCCGATCAGCCGATCTGGAGGACGCCGCGCCACGTATTCAACCGGCCGCCAGGTCACGCCCACTGCGTGGCTGTCGCCTTTCGGCTATGAATACCCTTCACCCCGACGCAAGAGGTGTGCGGGGCAGGGTGATGTTTCGATCCTTGGAGTGACGTGGTGGTGGTCTGGAGGTGATCCGACGCAGTTTTCCTTAGTGTCGTCGATGTCGTTGTCGTTGTCTGGAGTGACGTGGGCGGTGATCGTCGACGTGACATGGACGGTCGTTGTCAGGACGGTGGTGCAAGGTCCCGAACTGTTGACTCCGACCGCGCGAGGTCGTCGCGGCGCTAACGATCGACGGTCCGGGCTGGTCGAGGTCAGCGCCGCGCGTGACTCTGTTCACGTGATGGTCACGCGGCAAGGACTTCGCCTCGGTGAGTGCGGAGCCGATCCCGGTGTGGGCCAGCATGAGGTCGTTGAGCGAACGGGCACCACGCGGACGGTGCTCCGCCGTGAGTCGGCTTACCGCGCTGCCCGGACCCGGTCAGGGCTTCCCGTACGCCAGGTAGGTCAGGACGGCGCAGACGCGCTGGTTCTCATTGCCC
>JAYTHM010000384.1:0-12641 GCA_043732645.1 Frankiales bacterium | reverse complement strand
GCGACTGGGGGTCGGTGGGCCTGGTACGTCTGGTACCCGACCGGCTTAACGTAGCGAGAGGCCGTGCTGGGAAGTCAAATGAAGTGCCAGCGTGGCGCAACCCACAGTTGAGCAAGTCAGCTCGAGGATGACGGCATGACGCTGCCCGTCATGAACGTCCAGACGCCCGCCCAGCACAACAACATGCGTCTGGTCCTCATCGACGACCAACAGCAGGCTGCCTAGCTCGAGCGCGCCACCCGGTTGGAGCAGCACCTGCTCGCCGCTGCGGCGACGTTGGGCGTTGAGCCTGAGGACATGCCTGGGTTACGAGGGCTGAGCGTCGAGGCCGTCAGGTCAGCAGAGAGCCACCACCACCACTGACGGACCTGACCTCCCAACCAACGTCGACGAGTGCCTCCCGCGCTGCCAGCTGGCCGGTGCGGCAAGCCTCTGCCGTGTTTTTCAACGCGAGACGAAGATCGCCGTGTGGGTCAGGTCCGACGTAGTGATCTGGGGCAGCTTCCCAGAAGGCTCAGCTCAGTCGAGGACGACAACGGCGTGATGTTTATCCGGGGCGACCTTGTTCGGGCGATGGGCGTTGGAGCGACCCAGCCTGTTGGTGCCCGAGCACCAAGCCCGGGTCGCAGCAGGACTGAGAGCGCCGCCCTTGTCCTTGCCTAGCTACTTCGACCTGACAAACGCGAAGGACCTTCTAGGATCTTCGCCTCTCGATGGCCAGCGATGATTGCAAGGTTCCTTTGGGCCTTGCGCAGTTCGGGTGTCGCCTGACATCTTGCGGCTACTGCCGCGACCGCGGCGCTCGAGGGGGACTCATGACATCGACGCTTCCGCTGGCCGACACCAGGGACATGGTGGGTCTGCACCAGGTGTTCCGCGATGCCCTATCCGCGGCACCGCAGTTGGTCGGTGGCTGCGAGGACGGTGACGCTGTCCGCGCGCAGACGGTGGCTGGCTTCTATGACACGGTCCTGCGGCTTCTGCACACCCACCACAAGGGTGAGGATGAGCTGATGACACCGCTGCTCGCCGCACGTTGCACCTCGGAGGAAGCAGCGATGATCATCCGCATCGCCGACCAGCACGCAGACGTTCTCGCCGACCTGGACGCAGCCGAGACCGCCTTGGCAGGCTGGCGTGCCGATCCTGATGCAGCCGCTCGCTCCGGGGCTCTTGCTGCCCTCACCCGCCTTGAGGCGAGCCTGTCGCCGCACCTGGATGAGGAGGAGCAGGTCGTTCTGCCCATTGCCGCGCGCCACCTCAACGTGGCGGAGTGGGGTCAGCTCCCCGAGCACGGCATGAGGGCTTTCCACGGTGACGACCTGTGGCTGGTACTCGGCTTAGTCCAGGAGCAGATGCCCGCTCCTGTCATCGCCGAGATGGAGGCGCACCTGCCGCCGCCGCTTCTGCAGGCCTGGCACGCCTCCGGTAGGCAGGTGTTTGCCGACCGGATCGCTGCCGTACGACGCTGAGCTAAGAACGACCTCGATGCCTCACCCCCCACCCTGACCGTTGCAGGTGAACAGCGGCATCTGCCCGGATGCCGTCGTGGATGTAGCGCGAAGGCGAGATCCCTAAGGGTGTGGTGCGAAGTTGCCGACATCGCTCACGACCAACCCGCGAGCCTGTCACTGTGACCGCTAGCCACCGCCCCCCACCGCATCTACGAGAGCATTCTGAATCGAGATTGCTCTCGGAGATGCGTTGGTTGACGCCTGTCTCCCCACGCTGAAGCAACGCATCTAGGAGAGCACTGTCAGCCGAAGATGCTCTCCGAGATGCGTTGGGGGGCCACCGCCAGCCACCGCTAGCCACTGATCTACCGGGGGGTGCTGTATGTCATCGACCAGCGCCACCCGAACCACACCGGCCACAGCCAAGGCCCGCGTGGTGGGTGGCTGGATGTTGCGCCACAAGTTCTGGACGGCGGCCGGTGCCTTCGTGCTCGTAGGCCTGCTCAGCAGCGCGCTGCCTGACACCAGCGTGAAGACCCCCACAAGCCAGGCCGTGCAGGCCGAGCCGACCGCGTCACTTGAGGTGCCCTCAGCATCGACGAGCTCGTCCTCTGCCGCGGTGACGCCAGCACCGACCGGGCCGCCGGTGGCAAACCGGGGGTCGGGCGCTGCGGCCCTCGTTGGCGGCGCTCGTCCTGCACGGCGTAAGGGAGCCCAACCATCGGCTCACCCCCGAAAGTTTGCTCGCAACCTCAACCAACGCAAGGGTCTGTACGCCTGGCCACACCAGAGTGCTACGCAATGTTACCACTGTTACACGTGAAGCGGTGATGACGCTCACCTGCTGGCTCCGCCCATTACCAGGGCGCCTGCTCCCGCCACGGTGGTGTGCGCCAACTTGTCGGGCTTGGCTTCGGACTCGCGTCAGAACAACGTAAGTTTTCTGTTTGAGGGCTCTACGGTTCTGCTTGCCGGAGAGTGCGCAGTTGTCGGAGTCGGTGGCGCGTCGGGACGCGGCGTTGCGTCCTCATCTTGATGAGCGGCAGCGTCGGCTGCTGTTGGGGACTGAGGCGGCCGAGTTGGGTCGGGGTGGGGTGAAGGCGGTCGCCGAGGCGACCGGGGCGCATCCGGACATGGTCGCTCGGGGCAAGCGTGAGCTGGAGGGACAGCCGGAACCGCAGGCCCGGGTGCGGGCACCGGGCGGTGGCCGTAAGAAGCTCACCGAGACCGACCCGGACCTCACCGCGGAGTTCAGCGCGCTGGTGGACCCCGAACCCGCGGTGATCCGATGTCGCTGTTGGTGTGGACGACGAAGTCGACCAAGAACCTCGCGGGTGGATTGGCTGCGCTGGGTCATCTGGTGTCGGACCGGACGGTTGTCCGGATGCTGCAGGCGATGGGCTTTCGCTTGTCGGCCAACAGCAAAGTCCCCGAGGGGAGGTCAGCACGAGGACCGCGACGCCCATTTCCGCTATCTGGCAGAGCAAGTCAGCCAGCACGTGAACACCGGCCAACCGGTGATCTCGGTCGATGCCAAGAAGAAGGAACTGGTTGGAGCGTTCAAGAACGGTGGCCGGGAGTACCAATCGATCGAGCAGCCTGAGGGCACCGTCCTGCTGCGGCGGGCGCTGGCCGGGTTCCGCGACCTGAAGGCCGAGGCGCTGGCCGTCGACACCGAGGCCAGGCTCGCCGAGGCGCTGCTGGCCGACGGGGATGCCGCGGGAGCCCTCACGCTGTGCGAGGACCTGCTCGGCGCGCGGTCCCGGGTGCCCGGCGTGGCCCAGGTCGCGGCCACGCTGCGCGAGGTGCGCCGGCAGGCCATGGTGGTGCTCGCCGCGGATCGACGCGAGACGAGCGGGGCGCTGCTAACGTCCGCACCTGCCGCCGTTGGAAGGGACGTAACGTGACCCAGAGTCTGCGGACCCTGCTCGCCAACGACGACCTGTTCGAGGCGCCACCCGACGACGTTCTCGCGGAGTTCTCCTGGAGCGGCACCACCCTGACCCATCGGCCCGCCCGGGTCCTCATCCAGCAGGGCTCGCCCGAGGCCGGCCCGCAGCTCGTCGTCGACGGCAGCGCCGAGGTCAGCGTCGATGGGGTGGTGTGCACAACGATGGCGCCCGGTGCGTACTTCGGTGAGATCTCGCTGCTCGACCACCAGCCGCGCTCGGTGACGGTGACGGCCGGACCCGTGGGCCCGCCAACGTTCGCCCTGTCCCGGCTGGAGTTCAGCGGCATGATGGACGAGCGGCCGGAGATGGTGCAGACGCTGCTGGTCCCGCTGTGCGCCCGCATCCGCCGCGTCCAGGCCGCGCAGCGGCCAGCTGACAGCTGACGCGTCGTGGATGCCCTGCTGCTCGGGGTGCGGGGCTCCACACCCGCACCGGGACCGGAGTTCGTCCGCTATGGCGGTCACACCTCGTGCGTAGCGCTGGTCGCCGGCGGTGACAAACTGCCGACGCTCGTGCTTGATGCGGGCACCGGGCTACGGGGCCTGACGTCGCTGCTCGACGGGGCCTACCGCGGCACAATCGCGCTGTCCCACTTGCACTGGGACCACATGCAGGGCCTGCCCTTCTTCGCCGCCGGCGACCGGCCCGACGCACGGGTGGAGCTGCTGCTTCCCGGTCAGCTGGGCCGCAACGGACGCGACCTGCTCGCCCAGGCCCTGTCCCCACCGGCGTTTCCCATCACGCCGGAGGAGCTGCAGGGGCAGTGGACGTTCACCGCCCTGGAGCCGGGGGTCCACCAGGTCGGGCCGATGCGCCTGATCTCGGCCGAGATCACCCACAAGGGCGGGCGCACGTTCGGCTACCGGGTACAGGACGTTGACGGCGGTTCGTTGGCCTACCTCCCTGACCACGCGCCGGCAGCGGGGATCACCGACGGCGCGCGGGCGCTGTGTCAGGGCGCTGATGTGTTGCTGCACGACGCCCAGTTCCTTGACCAGGAGCGGCCCGTCGCCCACCTGTTCGGGCACGCCACCGTGCAGGACGCGATCGCCCTCGCTGCGCAGTCCGGCGTCGGAGAGCTCGTGCTGTTCCACCACGGCCCGGCCCGCACTGACGACGCGCTCGACGCCCAGGACACCCAGGCAAAGCAGTGGGGGGCCGAGGCGGGGGTGCGGGTCCGCACCGCGCGCGAGGGCGACCGGCTCGCGGTCGCCACTCGAGAACCGGCCGCCGGCGTCTGAGGGTCCTCATCCCACCGACGGGATGATCCGGGCGCCGCGACGTGACCTTGGTCGGTGACCTCTCATCCAGCGCGCGTCCGGAGGCGTTCCTCGTGACCGAGGGCAACAAGCCGGCGTCGTCGTCCCAGGTCACCACGACAGCGGGCCCCTAGGCAGGGACGTCAGGCTGGACGTGCCCGGAGCCTGTTGATGTAGTCAGGGATGTTCCTAGGTAGGCGTAGGCGGCGTCTCCCGGGCAGGTGGTTCGGCTCATCACCCCATGCCCCTCGGGTCCCGGCGGTCACCATCGTGCTTCGAGCCCTGGATCAGGTCCGTGGTGGTGGGCCACAAGGGGATCGAACCCTGAACCCGCGGATTCAAAGACCCCTGTCACTGCCACGTGAGATAAGCGCGCCGGAGCAGGGAACGACGCTCGGAACCACTGAAGGAACCAGGTAGGGAAGAACTCAACGTGTGCAGAGCCGATGGCCAGACCCTTGGGCAGGAGGCTTTGATCACTTGAGGTGTGGCACTCGGCGCCAACTGAACCTGGCAGCGGCATGCTTCCTGGGGAGCAACATCACCAGGACCATCGAGAAGGTCAGTCGGTCGTCGCAGACGCAGCGGCCAGGGTCGGGTGCGTCCGGGCCAGCCGGTCGCTGGCCTGAGCAAGCAGGCTCGAGGAGAAGGCGGCGGCTTCCTGGGCCTGCAGGAACGCCTCAGCGGAGATCCGCCACAGCGCGGTGGGCTCGACCGCTCGGACGGTCGCCGTCCGCGGGATCCCACGCAGGACGCCGATCTCGCCGAACAGGCTGTTCGGGCCCATCGTCCGCAGCGTGCGCTCCTGGCCGCTCTCGCCGCGGCTGGACACGTCCACCTCGCCGGAGATCAGCACGTACAAAGCGTCGGCCGGGTCGCCCTCAGCCACCACGACGCTGCCCGCCTCGACCGTCACCGGCTCGACAGCCCTGGCCAGCTGCTCCAGGACGGGACGGCCAGCCCCGGCGAACAGGTCCATCGTCGCGAGCCGGGCGATCAGCGGCTGCAAGGCAGCGAGATCGGCCGCCGCCCGACGGTCACCGGTCAGCAGCGGCCCGATCCCGGCGACGGCCAGCACGGAGAACACCACCCCGAATGAGACCAACGTAGTGCGCAGCCCGACAGTGGACACCAGCAGCGAGGCGAGCAGACTGCCTCCGATACTGACTGCGTAGCAGCCGCTGTCGAGCACGCCGAAGACGCGACCGAGCAGCTCGCGCGGCATCTCGCGCTGCAGGGCGGTGATGGCCAGGACGTCGACGGTCACCATCCCACCGCCGGACACCAGCAGCAGCAGGCCGGCAACCACCGGCTGCGTCACGACGGCCAGCCCCGCCAGTGGCAGCGACTCCAGCACGATGCCGAGGGCGACAGCCGGGCCTAGTCGACCGACTGAGAGTCGGTTGGTGAAAGCTGCCGCGATGACCCCGCCGGCCGCGAACGCGGCCAGCAGGTAGCTCAGGCCGGTGGACCCGGTGCCGAGGCGTTCGTCGCTGACCGCGACGAACAGCACGGTGGTGGTGCCGCAGATCCCGGTGCAGAGCAGGCAGTAGAGCAGCAAGGTCAGGGCGATCGGCTGGCCGCCGAGCGCACGGAAGCCCGACATCAGTTCGTCCCAGATCCCGGTCGGAATCTCGGTCGCTCCCCGGACCGGGCGGCTGCGAGTGCCCAGCCGGGTGAGGATCAGCGCGCAGACTAAAAAGCTGACAGCATTGACGGCGACAGCGACGTACGCGTCCGCCAGGACCAGCAGCAGCCCCCCCAAGGCTGGGCCGATGATGATGACGACGCTTTCCAGCGACAGGAACAGCGAGTTCGCCGGCGTGAGGTTGCGCGCGTCGACGACGTCGACCAGCAGCGCGGCCGCGGCCGGTCGGTACGGCGTCACGCATAGCGAGACGACCACGGTGGTGACCAGCAGCGCCGCCAGCGGAGCACCCTGCTGGACTAGCACGGCCAGGACGCCCATCGCGACCATCGCAGACAGCGCGGACAGCCGCATCACCAGGGAGCGCTCGTACCGGTCCGCCAACACGCCCGCGTACGGCGCGATAAAAAACTTCGGGACCCACGACGCACACAGGAATGTGGTCACCCAGCCGGTCGAGCCGGTCCGGTCGAACACGTAGACGGTGATGACGACGGCATACGCCCAGCTGCCCACTGAGTCCACCAGGAAGGCCGTGACCAGCCGCCGGTAGTCCGGGATGGCCAGCGCGTCGCGGTACCGCCCGCTGGTCGAAGTGGTGCCAGCCATCTGCGTCCCCCCAGGACCTGGTGTCGCTGTCGGCGACATCATGACGGTTAGCGGCGCCGGCGTCTGCTCCCACCCGCTTCAGCTCATCCTGCGAAGTCCGTCACCACGGTCAGCAGTGGTGCCACGACAGCAACCGGTCGCGCACCTGCATCGGACTCGCGGGCCCTGCCCGCACTGTCAGGAACCCGTCGCCCTCACCGACCTGTGAGACCCTCCGTAGGAGGCCCCAACCCGCTAACCTCACGGCCGCCAGGGTGAGGAATTTCGATGAGCAATTCTGAGTACTTTGGTGCGCGTCACCAACGCGACGCAGCACGAACGCCGGCGGGAAGCGACGACCGGATCGATAGTCCGTCGGCGGTTCCTGGAACGGTCGCACTCGACAACCCCCTACCCCCTACCCCTTACCCTGACGCCGGACTCGTCAGAGTCGTCACGCACTGGGGCGACTGCCGCCACGGCGGGAAGCACGGCGGCAACGGTGGTGGAGTCTGTGTCGACGGCCAGACGCTGGCGCAGCCCGCCTGCCTCACTGCCCAGGTGCTGGGTGTGCTCGACACCTACCAGGTCTGGACCGGGCGTCTCGAGGTCCACGACCAGCACTCGCCGGTCGGGGCACCGATGGTGCCGCACCATAAACCCATGCTGAAGGGGTCGCGGCCGACGGCCGACCCAGCGGGGGCATCACCCGGCAGAACGTTCTGGACTTCCTGCCACATATCTGATCTTGCTCAGAGCAGGAGGTCGAGCTCCACAGACCCGGCCGGGTCGGCGGTGAAGCGCCCGCTGCCGGTAGCTGTTTTCAGCTCGTTGGTGCCGGACAGCACGATCAGGTCCGCGGTAGCACTCCCATCGGCGTACAAGGCAGGTGACGTGGTCGGGCTGTCCGGGCTGCAGGCGCAGTTCCAGGCCCAGCTCTCCGGCCAAGACGGGGTCGTCGTGACGGTCACCACCGCGAGCCCGTCGGTCTCGACGAGCCCAGGCTCGAGCGCCGCTCCCAGCCCGTCGTCCTCGCCGACCGGCTCGGGTCAGCCGGACCGGGTGCTGTTCCAGGTCGACCCCAAGGCAGGCGCCCCGCTGCAGCTGACCCTTGACCCCACCGTCCAGCAGGCCGCCGATACGGCCCTGGAGGCGGCCACCAAGCGGGTCAATCCCGCGATCAGCGGATCGGTCTTCGGTCCGCAATGGGCCGCCTTCGCCGGAAGTAGAACGGTGCAGGCGGACGGAGCACACGGCGGCTGGGCTCACATCTTTGGCTTCACAGGGTGCTGCTCACCTCGACGCTGCCACAGGGCGCACCCTTTGTGACCTGCGACGAGGACAAGCAAGCTGATGGACAGCCCGGGTCCGGGTTGCAGGCGTGCGTGTGGACCACAAGCACCAAAGGCGCGGACCTGGCCGTCGACGTCGACGTCGACGTAGACGACGTCGACGGCCAAGCGCCGGGGCGTCCTGCGGCAGCGGGCGTTAGGCGGGTCGACCGTTCGTTCTGCTGCCAGAACGCCGGGTTGGAGTGGGTGGCTCGCTGGGCGCACACCAGGAGTTCGACCCGCACCAGCTGCGGCCAGTCGTCCTGGCCGCCTGCCTCACCTTCAGAGACTCGCCCAGCCAGCGCCAGCGCTACCGGCGATGAAGGTAGTAGTTCCCGCGCTAAGGTCGCCGCAGGCGGTGGTGCCAGGTCCTCGCGTGAGGGCCGCTGCCGTCCGACGCCGAATCATCGGCCGCACCCAGCGGCCGATGAACCGGGGACCCGATCACGTGGGGCGAATCGTTCCGACTACACCCGCGGGTGTAGCAGGAGGTAGGGCAACTGCTGCCCGAGCCCGTCAGCTGACCTGGTAGGCGTGGAGCGAGAGGCGGACGACGCGTGCAACGCAGTTCTGTGAGGTCCGTGGTGTCCGGGTCTGTCGTGCTGGCCTTGGGGGTCGCTCTGGTCGGCGCCGGCCCCTCCTGGCCGGCCTCGGCCGACATCGCCGCCCAGATCAAGGACGGGAAGGCCCAGCTTCAGTCGCTGAACCTGCGCGCCGAGGCGGCCGCGGAGCGCTACAACGCCGGCCGCATTCACCTCGCGTCCGCGCAACGGATCGCCACGATCGCCCAGGCCACCTCGGCCCGCGAGGACGCGGCCCTGGCCGCGGTCAAAAAGCAGGTCGGTGCGATCGGTGCCGGGGCCTACCGCTCAGGCATGGAGAGCATGAGCCTGAGCCTGGTCCTGCACGGCAACCCCGGCACCTTCCTGGACCAGATGGGCATGCTGGAGCGCGTCTCCGCCTCCCAGGCGCAGGTCATGGCGACCCTGGCCACGGTCCGCCACCGGCAGTCCGTCGCAGCCGAGGAGTCCCGCTTGGCCCTCGCCGAGGCCACCCGGACCGTGCAGGGGCTGGAGAAGGACAAGGCTGAGGTCCAGGCCGCCGCCGGCCAGGCGCAGCAGGTCCTGCAGACCCTCATCGTCAAGCAGGCCCAGCTCGTCCAGGCCGCCAAGGACGCCGCTGCCCGACAGGCCGCGCTTGCCCAGCAGGCCGCGCTCGCCCGGCAAGCCAGCAGCGCCGCCGCACTCGCCCAGCAGGCCGCGCTGGACCAGCAGGCCGCGCTCGCCCAGCAGGCCAGCGCCGCCGCGCTGGCCGCGACCGCCTTCCAGAACCAGCCGGTGGCGGTGGAGGCCCCGCCGCAGACGGTCTCGAACACCGGCTACAGCGGCAGCGCCGCCCAGATCGCCGTCAAGGTCGCACTGGACCAGCTCGGCAAGCCCTACGTATGGGCCGCAGCCGGCCCGGACACCTTCGATTGCTCAGGTCTGACGATGTTCGCGTACGCACACGCCGGCATCAGCCTTGCGCACTACACCGGTGATCAGTTCAACCAAGGAAGGCACGTCAGCCGCGGCGAACTTCAGCCGGGTGACCTGGTGTTCTTCGAACAAAACCTGGGCCACATGGGGATGTACATCGGCAATGGCAACTTCATCCACGCACCACACACCGGTGACGTCGTAAAGATAGATAGCCTAACCGGCTGGTTCGACCAGCAGTACGCCGGCGCCGTCCGACTCGCCGGCTAAATCGCAGGAGCAACGCAAGAAACCCCCACAGCAAGGCTCAGTGCGCCGCCAACATCAGCACGTACACCGCTCATCCCGCTGAGCTGGGAAGCAAGGCCCCGTGCACCAGAAGGCCCGCGTAGCCGCTGGTATCAGTGCCTCCGCGGGCGGCATCGGTGCACAAGGCCGCCCGGTGCCGGTGGTGCGACCGGGCCGCCAGAGTGCGAGCCCCGACTGGAGGATGAGTAGGGCCTTGTTGGTTGTTCACTCAGCAGGTGCAGACACCACGCCGGATCGGTGAGCAGCAGGTCCCGTCCAGCCCGGCGCCTTAACGGTCATCCAGCTCCTGAACCGAACCCGACCTGGGACCAGGTCGCAACGGCCGGCGCCGAGCAGGACGGGAACGCTTGCGACGGCCAAGCGCTCTAAGGTCGGCTGCCAGGTGCTGGCCAGCACGCTGTCGGCCATCGCCGCCCGATAGGACGGCCAGGTGTGAAGCACACCGCCACGTGCCAGGTGCACCGGCAAGCTGGGCTTGATGGCCGCGGCCAGCCACCCCGCGGTGCGCCGCCAGTGGCACATCAGGTCGCGGGCACGACGAAACCGTGGGGTGTCAAGCGCCATCATGGCCTCCCGGCAATAATCCTCCGGGACCACTACCTGCCGGGTCTGAAGCGCTCACACCCGGTCGCCCCTGCTGGCTATTTCACGGTTCCGATGAGCCTGGACCCGCCGTCCCGGTTTTCGGCAGGCCCTTACGGGGCTTGATGATCTTGATCAGAGTGTGGGCGTGGTTAATTGGCCGATCTGTCCGGCTCGTCCTCCTTCAGGCTGTCACTCTCACAACCCGACACCGCGCTCAAGGTGGGACGCCTCCCCGAAGCCGGTGGAGCAGGAGTTCGTCAGGCGGCTTCGCGACGCCGGCGTCAACGCGACCGTGAGGGACACCCGCGGTCGCGAGATCGCCGACGCCTGCGGTTAGCTCGCCGCCCTCGAGTAGCTGCACAGCTGCGTCCCTCTGGCGCACATCCACACGGCCTTGACCTTGTGGATGTGCGCCAAAGAGGGTGAGTGGCTGGAGGGTCAGCTCTTGGGGCCGTCGCTCTCGTAAGTCTGGATGACGGGATCGCCCGACAGCAGATCAGGGGCGACCCGGAACAACTCGGCCAGGTGCGGCGTGGTGAAGTGGGCGTCCAGCGACGCCTGGTCGGTCCAGGTCTCGACCGAGACCCAGCGGTCCGGGTCCTCGACGTCGACGTGGAACGCGTAGGACAGGCAGCCTGCGTCACCCCGGCTGGTGGCTGCCGCCTTGGCGAGCACCCCGGCGATCTCGGTGCGCTTCTCGGCCTTGCCGGGCAGGGTCGCGATGACGATCAGCACGCAGGACTCCAGGGGTGAGGGGATAGTTGAGTGCTTCCTACCCCACCATGACCTAGCGATGACGGACAATGGACACATGACCCTCCGCGACGTCGTGCTGCTCGGGTCGACGGGGTCCGTCGGCACGCAGGCCGTCGACGTGGTGACCGCGAACCCCGACCGGTTCCGGGTGATCGGGATCGGTGCCGGTGGCGGCCGCGTCGACCTGCTCGCCAAGCAGGCGCTCGCGCTGAAGGTCGAGGTCGTGGCCGTCGCGCGGGCCACCGCAGCGCAGGACCTGCAACTGGCCTTCTATGCTGCGGCCCAGGCGCAGGGGTTCAGCGCCGGCGAGTTCGTCATACCCAAGATCCTGGCGGGGCCGGATGCGCTCGCTGAGCTGGCTGCCTGGCCGTGTCACACGGTCCTGAACGGCATGACCGGCTCGGTGGGGCTCGCGCCGACGCTTGCCGCCCTGAAGGCCGGACGGACACTCGCGCTGGCCAACAAGGAGAGCCTGGTGGCCGGGGGGCCGCTCGTCACGCCGTACCGGGACCAGATCGTGCCGGTCGACAGCGAGCACAGCGCGCTGGCGCAGTGCTTGCGTGGAGGGTCCAGGCAGGAGGTCGCCAAGCTGGTCCTCACCGCGAGCGGCGGTCCTTTCCGGGGCCGCACGGACCTGGCCGGAATCACCCCCGAGCAGGCCCTCGCGCACCCGACCTGGGACATGGGCCCGGTGGTCACGATCAACAGCGCCACCCTCGTCAACAAGGGTCTGGAGCTGATCGAGGCACACCTGTTGTTCGACGTTCCCTATGACCGGATCGAGGTGGTGGTCCACCCGCAGTCGGTGGTTCACTCCATGGTTGAGTTCGTCGACGGCTCCACGCTCGCCCAGGCCAGCCCGCCCGACATGCGGCTGCCGATCGCCCTGGGGCTGGGCTGGCCCGATCGGATGCCACTTGCCGCCCGCCCGCTGGACTGGACGAAGGCCGCGAGCTGGACCTTCGAGCCGCTTGACGAGCAGGTCTTCGGCGCCGTGGCCCTCTGCCGACGAGCCGGTACGACGGGGGGCACAGCCCCCGCGGCCCTCAACGCGGCCAACGAGGTGTGCGTGGAGGCGTTCCTGAGGGGAAGGCTCCCCTTCGAAGCGGTCGTCGACACTGTCGAGCAGGTGGTCACCGAGCACGACCTTAGGGAACGTCCCACACTGGTTGAGGTGTTAGAGGTAGAGAACTGGGCGCGCAGCCGCGCGTCCGAGCTGACCGTAGGAGACTGAAGCTCGTGCAACTGCTCGGGATCGTTGCCTTTGTGCTTGCCCTTCTG
>JAYTHM010000383.1:0-4019 GCA_043732645.1 Frankiales bacterium | reverse complement strand
GCGTGGGTCCCCCTGAGTTCCTAGGACGCTGCGCTCGCTCGTCCTACGCCCAGAGCTGGCCGTCCAGGGCCGCCTCTGCCTCTTCCAGGGTGCCGGCGTAGGCGCCGGTCGACAGGTACTTCCAGCCACCGTCGCAGACGATGAAGGCAATGTCGGCGCTCACGCCGTTCTTGACGCACTTCATGGCCTCGCCGATCGCCGCGTGCAAGATCGCGCCAGTGGAGATGCCCGCGAAGATGCCCTCCTCCTCGACCAGCTGCCGGGTACGCCGGAGCGCCTCCCGCGGGCCCACCGAGAAACGCGAGGACAGGACGGTCGCGTCATATAGCTCGGGAACGAAGCCCTCGTCGATGTTGCGCAGGCCGTAGACGAGCTCGCCGTACCGCGGCTCGGCAGCGATGATCCGGATCCCGGGACGGTTCTCGCGCAGGTAGCGCCCGGTGCCCATCAAGGTGCCGGTGGTGCCGAGGCCCGCGACGAAGTGCGTGATCGTCGGGAGGTCCTTGAGGATCTCTGGGCCGGTCGTCTCGTAATGCGCCTGCGTGTTGGCGGGGTTGCCGTACTGGTAAAGCATCACCCAGTCGGGGTTCTCCGCGGACAGCTGCTTGGCGACGGCCACGGCCTGGTTCGAGCCGCCCGCGGCCGGGGAGGTGACGATCTCGGCGCCGTACATCGTCAGGAGCTGGCGGCGCTCGATCGAGGTGTTCTCCGGCATGACGCAGATCAGCCGGTAGCCACGCATCCGACAGATCATGGCGAGCGAGATGCCGGTGTTGCCGCTGGTCGGCTCCAGGACCGTCACCCCGGGCCGGAGCAGGCCCTCCTTCTCGGCGGCCGCGACCATGTAGAGCGCCGCGCGGTCCTTCACAGAGCCGGTCGGGTTGTTGGTCTCGAGCTTGGCCCACAGCCGGACGTCAGGAGACGGGGACAGCGTGGGTAGCCCCACGAGCGGCGTGCGCCCGACGGAGTCAATGAGTGAGTCGTACCGCATACCTAGAGCGCGCCGCCAGCAACCGCCGGCAGCACGGTGACGCTGTCGCCGTCCTTGATCGGGGTCTCGAGCGAGCCGAGGAAGCGGACGTCCTCGTCGTTGACGTAGACGTTGACGAAGCGATGGAGCTTGCCCTCGTCGGTGATCAGGCGGCCCTTGATGCCGCTGTGGCGGCTGTCGAGGTCGTCGATGAGCCCCTGCAGCGTGTCGCCCTTGGCCTCGACGGCCTTCTCCCCACCGGTATAGGTGCGGAGGATGGTCGGGATGCGGACCTCGATGGACATGCTTCTCCAGTGCTCTGACGGACTGCGGTCGGACTCCTCTTAGGCAACACGACGCGTGAGGCGCCGCATTCCACAAACTCACGTGACGGTCAGCGGCTCCTCGACCACGTCGCCGTCGGTGATGACGTAGGACCGCACCTCGTCGCTGTCGTCCCTCGTCGACACAAGCAGCCAGTGCCCGAACTCGGTGTTCTTGGACCACAGGACGTCGGTGCGGGACGGGTAGGCCTCGGTCGCGGTGTGCGAGTGGTAGACCACCAACGGCTCCTCGTGAGCGTCATCGAGCGCCCGATAGACCCGCAGCCACTGCCCGCTGTCGAAGGTGAACCCGGTGGGCGACCGCTCGGCGTTGTCCATCTCGAAGACCCGCGTCACGACGCCGTCACGGCCCGCGATGACGCCGCAGCACTCGTCCGGGTGGTCGCGGCGGGCATGGGCGAGGACCTGGTCGAGCATCTCCCGGGGCAGGCTGAGCATGGGCCCAGCCTAGGGCGTGCCCGGAACGCGCGGGTCGAGGCAGGACAGCAGCGACTCCTGCAGGTAGCCCAGCCAGCCGTAGACCTGAAGCGCCTGGTGCGCCGGGTCGTCGTGGGCGTAGTCGTCGGGGTCGGTCTGTTCCGTCACACCGAGGGAGGTGCCGAGGGCGAGGCGGACGTCGTTGAGGCAACCGAGCCAGGCGTCGGCCTGGTCGCGGTCCAGCATCATCCGGCCGCCACTCGGAGGGACGGTGTCGAGGACGACCTGCGCGTTGGCCCGCTTGCCGGCCCGCAGGTCGGCGTCGGTGTAGCGGCGGAAGTCCCCTGAGGCCTCCGGGTCTGTTCCATCGGCGCCGGGCCGGTCGTAGGCGTCGGGGAGCAGCCGGGACAGGACAGGTTCGTCCGGCTCGTGGACGTCACCCGGCGGCAGGCCGACGAGGGCGGCCAGGGGGTCACTGGAGACCTCGGGCTCATCGACGATCCCGAGCACCTCCTCGGCGAGCTGGGCCAGGACGCCGGCCTCGACCTCGTCGAGGTCGGCCCTTAAGGCCCCCCGGTGGCGGGTGAACCGCATGCCGCGCCTCCCTCAGTCCTGCAGCAAGGTGGCCCACAGGCCCTTGGCGTGGCAGCGGGCCACGTCTGCCTCCATCTGTTCCCGCGTCCCGTTGCTCACCACGGCCCTGCCTTCATGGTGGACCTGCAGCATCAGCTGGGTCGCCTTGTCCTTGCTGAAGCCGAACAGCTCAATGAGGACGTGCGTCACGTAGGACATCAGGTTCACCGGGTCGTTCCACACGATCGCGACCCACGGCCGGTCGACGAGCTCGTCGGTCTCGGGATGGTCGAGCTGCGCCGGGGCCGTCATACCAGCTCCCGCTTGAGGACTTTGCCCGTCGCGTTACGCGGCAGCGCCTCCACGAACGTGAACTCGCGCGGTACGGCGAACCGGGCCACCCCGTCGCGGACCCTCGCCTTGAGGTCCTCGACCTCGGCCTGACCGACAATGTGCGCGACGAGGCTGACGCCGAACGCCTCGTGCAGCACCGCGGTGACGGCGCACTCCCGCACCCCGGGGTGGCCCAGCAGAGCCTCCTCGACCTGGACGGGGTAGACGTTCTCGCCACCGATCACGACCATGTCGTCGTCGCGGCCGAGGACGGTGAGCCTTCCTTCCAGCCCGAGCACCCCGAGGTCGCCGGTCGCGACGAGGTCGCCGAGGCGGTCCTTGTCGGAGCCGTCGGTGTAGCCGGCGAAGGCCAGTCCGCTCCCGACGAAGACCTGGCCCGGGGTGCCGACCGGAACGTCCTCGCCTGCAGCGTCGACGATCCGGAGCGTCACGCCGTACGGCGGTCGGCCGGCGGTGTGGGGGTCGGCGGCAAGGTCCTCGGGTCCGGCGACGGCGGCGTAGGCGACCTCGGTCGAGCCGTAGAGGTTGTAGAGGACGGGCCCGAACGCGTCAAGGACCCGGGTCGCGAGCACGCCCGGCAGGGCACTTCCGCTGGAGGCGACCACACGCAGCGCCCGCAGGTCGTGGTCGGCCGGGCCTGCCTTGAGCAGCAGGTCCAGCATCACGGGGACAACGACGAGGGCCGAGACCTGGTGCTCCTCGACGGCCTGCAGGACCCGGGCCGGGTCGAACTTCTTATGGAGCACGACCGTCGAGCCGAGCAGCATCGCCATGGTGAGGTGGCCCAGCCCCCAGGAGTGGAAGACGGGGGACGCGATGAACGTCCTTTCACCTGCCCTCAAGGGGATCCGGGACAGCAGCGAGGCTGCGTCGTCGATGGACGCGCCACTTCGTGCGGCGCCCCGCGGAGCGCCCGTCGTACCGCTGGTGAGGATGACCAGGCGGGTTACGTGGCCGGTCTTGGGCGGGGCCTCGCGGGTGCTGGTGACGGCGAGGGCGGTGAGCTCCTCGGTCGTGACCATGACCTTGCCGGGACCAGATGGAGCCAGCAGCTCGGCGAACTCCACGTCATGCAGGACGGCGACGGCCCCCTCGCGATGCAGCACCTCGGCGAGCAGCGGTCCCGCGGACCCGGTGTTGAGGTAGAGCACGTCCGCGCCGCACTTGCTGATCGCGACCGACCCCTCGACGAACCCGCGGCCGTTGCGGGCAAGCAGTCCGACGGCGCCCCCCTCCAGGACCCCGCGCGCCCGCAGCTCACCGGCCATCCGGTCGGTGCGCTGATCGAGCTCGCGGTAGGTCAGCGACCCCTCGTCGTCGATGATCGCGAGGCGGTCGGGGTGCCGAGCGGCGCCGGCGGC